>JAJYAF010000074.1:0-1000 GCA_021779655.1 Pseudomonadota bacterium | reverse complement strand
GCCGACGAAGATCGCCAGCACGAAAATGCTGAACAGATACACGAAGGGCGCGGCCGGCGCCGCGTGCTGGGCCACGGCGGCCAGCCCCGCCGCGTTCTGCGCCAGAATGGCGGCCTGATGCGCGAGCGCGGCCGCCTGGCTCGCGAGGTCGGTTGGGGTCATCGTATCGCTCCTTTAAGCCGCCGGCGCCGGCTGGAAGTTCGGGTGGACGATCTGCCCGGCTCGGGTGAGCAGGGCGCCCTTGATGAGATCGTCGGTCTCGGTCAGCCGTGGCGCTCCGGCGCCGCTGTCCCAGAAGGTGGTAAGGAAGGTGAGAAGATTGCGGGCATACAGCGCGCTTGCGGCCACCGCGATGCGCGCGGGCCAGTTGCGGTAGCCGAGAATGGTCACGCCATTGCCGGTCACGGTCATCTCGCCCGGCACGGTGGCACCGCAATTCCCGCCGGAATCGGCCGCGATATCCACGATCACGCTGCCCGGCCGCATCGCCGCCACCATTTCCGCAGTGACGATCACAGGCGCCTTGCGGCCCTGCACCAGCGCGGTGCAGATGACGATATCGTTCTTGGCGACGGTCGCCGCCAACAACGCCGCCTGCTTGGCGCGGAAGGCATCGGACATCTGCCCGGCATAGGGGCCGGTTTGCTTGGCGCTCTCCTCGTCGTCCACCCCCACATAGGCGGCGCCCAGGGATTTGATCTCCTCCTTGGCCGCCGGCCGGACATCGGTGGCGGAGACGATGCCGCCCAGCCGCCGCGCGGTGGCGATGGCCTGCAGGCCGGCGACACCCGCGCCCACCACCAGCACCCGCGCCGGCGGCACGGTGCCGGCCGCCGTCATCATCATCGGGAAACCGCGGGCAAAACTGTAAGCCGCCTCGATCACGGCGCGGTAGCCGGCGAGATTGGCCTGGGAGGAGAGCACGTCCATCGCCTGCGCGCGGGTGATCCGGGGCAGGAGTTCCAGCGCCACGGCGTCGATCCGGGCCGCGGCCAGGGCC
>JAJYAF010000073.1 GCA_021779655.1 Pseudomonadota bacterium | reverse complement strand
CATCTGCGCATCGCCGCGGGCGCGGGGCTCGGCCTGGCACAGGAGGATCTGGCGATCCACGGCCACGCGGTGGAAGCGCGGCTCTACGCCGAGGATCCGGCGATGAATTTTGCCCCATCCACCGGACGGATCACCACCCTGAGCCTGCCGGCCGGCCCGCGAATAGACAGCGGCGTTGACGAAGGCGATACGGTCACCCCCTTCTACGACCCGATGATCGCCAAGCTGATCGTTCACGCCGCTGACCGGGAAACGGCGATGACGCAGCTCGCCCAAGCGTTGGATCATGTGGCGGTGGATGGCGTGCAGACCAACCGCGCCTTTCTCGGCGCGCTGCTCCGCCACCCCGCCTTCGGCAAAATGATGGTTCATACGCGGTGGATCGACGAGCGGCTGGACGAGCTGATCGCGCCGTCCAGCATCCCCGGGTACCGGATGTGGAAGGCGGTGGCGGCCGCCATGTTCGTCACGCAAGGCCGGCGCGACGGAGCGGCCGAACCCTGGTCGAACCGCGACGTCTTCAGCGGCTGGCGCTTGGGGTTGGGCCTCCCTTCCGCGGAAGCCGACCAACGTGTGACAATGACCGACGCGGCGAACGGCAGCGAGGAGATGCGCGTGAGCCCCGTCCGATCGGGCGGAACTTATTTGGTATACGGGAACGACGGCACGGTCTTCCAATTGTCATGCCGCGAAATCGCACCGGGCCGGTGGCACGTGGCCTGGAACGATACGATAAGCCTGGCCACCGTGCGCCATCACGCAGGCGTGATCGAGATCGACACGCCGCAAGGCCGGCTCGTCTTCCGGCCCGCGCCGCCGCTGGCCTTCGCCGCCGGCGAGGCCGCCGCGGACCGCGCGGTAATCGCGCCATTGACCGGCATGATCGTGGACGTCAAGGTGGCCGAAGGCGATCCGGTTTCCGAAGGCCAGGTCGTGGCAGTCATGGAATCGATGAAGATGGAAATCTCCATCAGGGCGGCAGCGTCCGGTATCGCCACCGGCATCGCGATCTCCAAGGGCATGATGGTCGATCGCGGACAGACGATCGCCGAAATCGCTGAATCTGCGGGATGAACAGGTTGGTGCGAATGGCCAGTTCACCAGTTCTGTCAGAGAATTTTAAGTGATACCGAGATACGGGCTTCTGCCGTCACTCGGGCAGGCAGCCCAAGTTCCGGATCGAACAGGCTTTTCCTTTATATTGCTACATCGAAACAAAGGATGGTGCGGACATGATCGATAAATTTGTCCGTTCGGCTGCGGAGGCGCTGGCCGATGTGAAAGACGGCTCGGTTGTGCTAATCGCTGGCTTTGGCTCTGTGGGTCAACCTAAAGCGCTTATAGAGGCTTTGGCGGAACAGGGCGCCAGGGATCTAACCGTGGTGACGAACAATGCGGGTTTCGGCCGCGGCGGGCTGGTCCAGTTGATGGAATATGGCCGGGTACGCAAGCTGATCTGCTCGTTTCCAAGCCTGGGCTCAACCGTGTTTGAGGAACTCTACAAAGCAGGCCGGATCGAATTGGAGATCGTCCCGCAAGGCACGCTGGCGGAGAGAATACGCGCCGCGGGGGCTGGCGTGCCGGCTTTCTTCACACCCACCGGCGCCGGAACCTTGCTCACCAAGGGGAAGGAGGTTCGGGAATATGGCGGCCGCCCATGCGTGCTGGAAACGGCGCTTTTCGGGGATGTTGCGCTGATCGAGGCCTGGGAGGCGGATCGATGGGGAAACCTTACCTATCGGAAATCAGGCCGGAACTTCAATCCGATCATGGCGACGGCGGCCAAGCTGACCGTTGCACAGGCCCAGCATGTTATCGCGGATCCGGGAATTGATCCGGAAAACGTCGTTAGTCCCGGGATTTTTATCGATAGGGTCGTGCATATTCCCTACGGCGATCCTGAGATCTGAGTGGAGAGAAACCATGGCGCTGGACAATGCATTTCGGCCGTTAGACCGCGTCCAAATGGCAGCGCGCGTTGCCCGGGACATCCCTGAGGGGTGGTACGTCAACCTCGGCATCGGCGTGCCTACACTGGTCGCCAACCACATCGGAGCGGATCGGGAAGTCATTATTCATTCAGAAAACGGCGTGTTAGGCATGGGGCCGGCGCCGCCGGAGGGCCAAATTGATCCTTGGTTGATCAACGCCGGTAAGCAGCATGTCACCTTGCGTCCCGGTGGCTGCTATTTTCATCATGCCGATAGTTTTGCGATGATCCGAGGCAGACATCTCGATCTATGCGTGCTTGGCGCTTTCGAAGTGGCGATGAATGGCGATCTCGCGAACTGGGCGGTCGCTGCCAGCAGCCGGGTGCCAGCCGTCGGTGGCGCCATGGATTTGGCTGTTGGGGCCCGACGCATCTGGATCGTGATGGAACACACAACCAAGGAGGGCGCGCCGCGTCTGGTGGAATCCTGCTCTTATCCCCTAACCGCTCCGGGCTGCGTCACGCGGGTCTATACCAACCTGGCCGTGATCGACGTGGAGCACGGTGCCTTTGTCGTGCGCGAGATAGTGCCGGGGCTTGACCTGGCTGCGTTACAGAAATTAACGGCCGCGCCGCTGCGGCTCGCCGATTCAAAGTAATGTGGCGGGAGAAGATTTGACCAGGTCTGACGAGTCGAAGGTCGTCCCTGCTTTATGTCTTTGAAGCCGCTCGCCTTGCGCGGCAATGCCATAGGAGGTTTGCCGTGCCATTTATAAAAATAGAGCGGCTGGAAACAATCGCGATCATCCGCCTCGCTCATTATGAGCGGCGCAACGCGCTGTGCCGGCAACTTATCATGGAAATGCTAGCTGCTTTGGCGCAATTCGGGACCGAGGACGTGCGCGCCGTGATCCTGCGCAATGATGTGAAGAACAAAACCTGGTCGGCGGGTTTCGATATTCACGAGTTGCCCCTGCCTGGCCAGGATCCCGTTCCTTATGACAGCCCTTTACGGCGGCTGGTGCGCGCGGTGCGGGAGTTTCGCGCCCCGGTCATTGGCATGCTGGACGGTGCCGTCTGGGGCGGGACCTGCGAGCTGATGATGGCCTGTGACATCGTGACGGGCGATGAGGATGCGGCTTTCGCCATCAGCCCTGCCCGCCTGGGGCTGCCTTATAATGCCAGCGGCATCCAGGGGTTTCTCGCGCGGCTACCGCTTAACATCGTCAACGAGATGTTCTTTACCGCCGAGCCCGTCGGTGCCAGGCGCGCCGTGGCGCTTGGCCTGCTAAATATGCTTGTCCCCGAGGCCGAGCTGGAAGCAAAAACCTATGCGATGGCACGGTTGATCGCCATGCGTTCTCCGCTGGCGATTACCGCCTACAAAATCCAGGCCCAGGCCTTGGCCAATGCCATGCCCCTGCCCCCCAGCGAAGCCGAGCGGCTGGAAGCCGTTCGGCGCGAGACGTATTGCGGAGCGGATTATGCGGAAGGCTTGCGGGCTTTCGCCGAAAAACGCCAGCCGGCCTTCCCGCCGCGTCTCTAAACTGATCTGTTACACAGGCTCATTCAGATGGGCTAATTCAAACGCGGATCGGCCACCCGCGCCGCCGTCAGCACATCCACCCCTGCCGCGCCCGCCTCCAGCAGTGCCAGCGCGCAGGCATTGGCGGTGGCGCCGGAGGTCATCACGTCGTCGATCAGCAGAATATTGCGGCTCGCGAGACGCCGCGCCGCGCCCGGACGGGCGGCAATGGCATCTTCCAGCACCAATCGCCGCTCGGCGAAGCCAAGCCCCACCAGGGGCATGGTCGCCCTGGTTCTTTCCAGCGCATCCAGAAGCACCGGCCGCTTCGCGATTCTACCCAGCGCCACCGCAAGCAGGGCGGATTGGTTATACCGGCGCTGCCGCAGCCGCTTCTTGTGCAGCGGCACCGGCACCAGCGCGTCCGCCCGATCAAGCAGCGGCGCGCCGGCGCGGGCCATCAGCAGCGCCAGCCCCCGCGCAATCTCCGTCCGGTCACGATATTTGAAGGGCAGGATGAGCCTCTGGCTCAACGGGTCGTAACGCAAGGCGGCCCGCGCCTGGCCAAAGGCGGGCGGTGCCGCCACGCATACGGGGCATATGGTCTGCCCTGGCGCCGCCACGAAGGGTAAAGGCACACCGCAAACTTGGCATTGCAGGCTTGAGATGAAATTCGCCTGCCGGAAACAGTCCAGGCAGAACTGCCCCTCCGCCTCCACCGGCGCGTTGCAGGCGAGGCAGTTGGGCGGCAGCAGAATATCCAGTACATACCGTAGAAATGGGCGAAACCAGGAAACTAGATCAGCGCGTGTCACGGGCGCCGCAGGGGCCGCGCGGTGTTGCGATCTTCGATACCGCCGCCATGCGCCGCCACCGCGCGCGCGCCGCGGCGAAGGCGGGACAGATTGCCGCCGTTCTGGATGATCTGGCAGACCGTGTTCTCGACCGTCTGGACGATACCAGCATGCGCTTTTCCACCGCGCTGGAAATCGGCGGCCGGGGCAACATCGCCGCCGCCCTGTCGGCGCGTGGCATGGCTGTCGTCTCGGCAGATTTTTCCGCCGTCATGGCGGCGCGGACCGGCGGATTGGCGGTTGCCGTCGATGGCGAGGCCCTGCCCTTCGCGCCAGCCCGGTTCGACCTCGTGCTCACGCATCTCTGTTTGCACTGGGTGAACGATCTTCCCGGCGCGCTCATCCAGCTTCGCCGCGCCCTGAAGCCGGGCGGGCTGTTCCTCGCAAGCCTGCCCATACTCGGCACGTTGCAACCGCTGCGCGACGCGTTGCTGGAGGTGGAACTCAGCTTGACCGGCGGGGCGAGCCCGCGGGTTTCCCCCTTCCCCGAATTGCGGGACTGCGCGGCCCTGCTCCAGCGCGCGGGTTTTGCGTTGCCGGTTGCCGATATGGAGGAGATCACCCTGCTATATGCCAACCCGCTCGGCCTGCTACATGATTTGCGGGCGGCAGGAGAAACCAACGCGGTCGCGGCCCGCTCCCGCGTGATTCCGCCAAGGACGCTCTTTCCCTTGGCGCTCGCCAGATTGCCCGAAAGGGAAGGCCGTGCGGCCGCCGTGCTGAAGCTGGCGATCATGACCGGCTGGAATCCGTAGCGCAGTCTCACAGCAGCCCGGTCCGCCGGAAGCTCATCCACTGGCCGTTCCCGACAATAACATGGTCATGCACCACAATGGAAAGCGCCGCCGCCACCTTCTTGATCTCCCGGGTCATGACGATGTCGTCCTCGCTGGGCGAAGGATCGCCGCTGGGATGATTATGCACCAGGATGATGGCGGTGGCGTGCAGTTCCAGCGCGCGCCTGACGACTTCCCTGGGGTAAACCGGGGTATGGTTCACCGTGCCACGGCCCTGCAACTCATCGGCCAGCAACCGATTGCGATTATCGAGAAACAGAATGCGGAATTGCTCGATCTTTTCCCGCGCGAGCACCGACTGGAGATATTCCATCAGCCGGTCCCAGTTGCTCAGCAGCGGGCGATAGAGGACCTCCGCCTTGGTCAGCCGCTGGGCGGCCGCCTGCACGATTTTCAGCGCCGCAACGCCGGCCTCTCCCAGCCCCTCCACTCCCAGCAAATCGTGCTGGGATGCCGAAATCGCCGCGGCGAAACTGCCAAACCGGCTGATCAGCGCCCGGGCGATGGGCTTTGTGTCCCGTCGCGGTAGGGCAAGGAAAAGCACCATTTCGATGAGTTCATGATCGGCGATTGCGGCCGGACCGGCAATAAGTAGCCGCCCCCTGAGGCGCGCGCGATGGCCCGCCTCGCTAAGGGAAGGGCCGGAATGGGCCGCCTCAGCCGCGCGGGTGGCAGGCTCGGGCAGAAGGCTGCGTTGAAGCGGGTGCTCGGAAAAACCGGAATCTGAAGACGATTTGGTCATGCACAACCATAACGCGCATGTTCCAGCGGTTTTGAGAAGAGTGAATAAAACATAGCCATAAGACATTGTCCCTGAGGGCCGCTTCTGTTTTATTCACGCTCGGTTGGCGAACCTGAGCTAGCAACGACCTGGCTTTGCGAAACTCTTGCATCGGCCGGGTAAAACGGCGTAAAACAAACACTTGGCTATGTTTTTGCCCGCACCTTGTTCCAGGCTCGCTATCGATCTCGGACCGTCCAATGAGGCAGGTTTCCAGGCAATATGGCTTGCCGCTGGGAGTATCTCTGTCTTGCTGATGTCTCCGCCTTCCGCTGTCAACGATAATCTGCCCACCCCCTCCAGCCCCCGGTCTCGGGAAAGTTTTATGCTCCAAGACGTCGTTTCGACCCGCCGCCGGCTAAAGCTGAAGGATTGCGCGCTCGGACCGGGTGCGGTCGGGCGGATTCTGAACGTGCGCGCTCCAGGCCGGCTTTACGACGTTGTTTTTTCCGCCGTCGGGGCAATGGTGATGACGCTCAGCCATTGCGACATCGCCCGCTGTGCCGAAGGTTAGCAGGGCATCCATGTAGTGAGTTCAGGCGGCGCTGGGCAGCCTTCGGCGCGAAAGCTGGTGCCGACACCCGGATTTGAACCGGGGGCCTACTGATTACGAATCAGTTGCTCTACCGCTGAGCTATGTCGGCAACCGGTGGCCGTATCGCATAGCGCGCCAACTGAATCCAGTCTTGCCGCGTGTCATCCGATATTTGCTTGACACGGCGCGGCTTTGCGTTGCGCAATCTCAAGCGCGTGCGCTCCATCCCAAGCTCCTCACGGGTCTTGACCCCGCGCCCCAAGCGGCGCTCATCCATCCGGAAGCTCCGGATGGATGTTTTTGCCTCGTCATCCGGCATGAATCGGACGGAGGATGCCGCATGAACCCGACGATGCGTTTTGGCCAAGCCAGAAAACTGCATATCGTGACACATGGCTGTCAGATGAATGTCTATGACAGTGCGCGCATGGCCGATCTTCTGGCACCGCTCGGCTATGTGCCGGTCGATTCGCCGGAAGGCGCCAACATGGTGATCATGAATACCTGCCATATCCGGGAGAGAGCCGAAGAGAAAGTGTTCTCGGCACTCGGCCGGCTGCGGCTGCTGAAGGAGCAGGCAGGCGGCTGCATGATGATCGCGGTGACCGGCTGCGTCGCCCAGGCGGAGGGCGAGATGATCCTCAAGCGCGCGCCATTTGTCGATCTCGTGGTCGGGCCGCAGGCCTATCACAGGCTGCCGGAACTCATCGCTGCGGCACACCGGACCCGTAACGCGGTGATCGATACGGATTTCCCCGTGGAGCAGAAATTCGATTTCCTGCCAGATGCGGCGGCGCCCCAGGGGGTTGTCTCCTTCCTCACCATCCAGGAAGGTTGCGACAAGTTCTGCTCCTTCTGCGTGGTCCCTTACACACGGGGCGCGGAAGCTTCACGCCCCGCCGCCGCGATCCTGGCCGAGGCGCGGCGCATGGTGGCAGGAGGGGCGCGCGAAATCGCCCTGCTCGGCCAGAACGTGAACGCCTATCATGGGGAGGGGCCGGACGGCTCGCGCTGGAGCCTGGCGCGGCTTTTGCACGCCGTTGCGGAAATCCCGGCGCTCGAACGGCTGCGCTATACCACCTCGCATCCCAACGATATGAGTGCGGAGCTGATCGCCGCGCATCGCGACAATGCCAAGCTGTTGCCGTTTCTGCATCTGCCGGTGCAATCCGGCTCCGACCGTATGCTCGTGGCGATGAACCGCAGGCACCAGATAGAGGATTTCCGCAGGATCGTGGACGCGCTGCGCGCGGCGCGGCCGGATATCGCGCTTTCCTCCGATTTCATCGTCGGCCATCCCGGCGAGAGCGATGCCGATTTTACGGAGACCCTGCGCCTCGTGCGCGACATCCGCTTCGCGCTTGCCTACAGCTTCGCCTATTCCCCGCGTCCCGGCACGCCGGCCGCCGCCCTGCCGCAGGTGGCGGAGGGGGTAAAGCAGGCGCGGCTGCAGGAATTGCAGGCGGAACTGCGCCGGCAGCAGGACGCCTTCAACGCCGCACTGGTAGGCGCCGAAACCCCGGTGCTGTTCACCGGCGCCGGCCGGCATCCCGGCCAGCGCGCCGGCCGCTCGCTCTATCTCCAGCCGGTCGTTGTCGATTCCGCCGACGATATCACCGGCCGCGTCCGGCCGGTGAAAATCGTTCGTGCCAACCCCAATTCTTTAACCGGGCATCTGATTCGTCCAGATGAGATGCGCCCAGATAAGGAGACCCTCGCAGCTTGAGCCAGATTCTTTCACCGGCCACCCCCTCTGCAAGCAGAACCACCCCGCCCCCCCAGGCGCTTACCCTGACCTTCGCCGATAACGCGCTGCTACCGCTGCTGCTCGGCGAGCATGACCGGCACCTCGC
>JAJYAF010000072.1 GCA_021779655.1 Pseudomonadota bacterium | reverse complement strand
GATGGGTCCCCGCTTGGGTGGTTGTGCACGAGGACGATCGCCCCGGCGTTTAGTTCCAATGCGCGCTTTAGAACCTCGCGCGGGTAGACTGGCGTGTGGTTTACTGTGCCGCGGCCCAGCACCTCATCGGAAAGCAGCCTGTTCTTGCTGTCCAGAAACAACACGCGGAATTGTTCGATACGTTCGCGTCCGAGCACCGCGTTCAGATACTCCATCAACCTTTCCCAGTTGTTCAAAATCGGGCGTTCCGCCAGTTCCGCCTTGATCAGCCTGAGCGCCGAGGCCTGGACTAGCTTCAAGGCCGCAATGCCGAACTCCGCCAGCCCGTGAACGGCGAATAGCTCCTTTTGTGGCGCTGTTAGAACCGCTGCAAAGCTGCCGAACCGGTTGATCAGGGCCTTTGCCAGCGGCTTCGTGTCGCCTTTGGGCATCGCGTAGAACAGCAACATCTCCAGTAGCTCGTAATCGGCGAGTGCGTCAGGGCCGCGATTTAGCAATTTCTCCCGCATTCGCGAGCGGTGCCCATGCGGCCCGGTGCTGGGGAATGGCTGCCCCGTATCCCGCTGCGGCAGGGGATTTGCCGCCGTGTCCGGAAGCGACGCCGTCGCAGGCGGTATCGCGTCAAACGCCTCTGACCCGATGAGGTTTTCCGAGAACCCCTTGTTCCTGCCAGGCGGACCGGGTTTCGTGGGTACTTTTCCACCCGGTTTCTCAGGCCCTCTAGGACGCCACCAAAACACTTTGCGCTCGTTCCCCAATCAATTCGCGTGGTTATGGGCCGGCCCGAAGTCTCGAGGCTCAGAGATGGCCGGGCCGCTGGCATGGGTTGTTTCCGCACTCAGCCGCCACGCCAAGCCTGCGCGCATACCCGTCAGCCCTCGGGGTTTCCACTATTAGAAAGTTCTTAATATCTCGGTGGCGCAATCTCAAGTAGAAAAGACCGCAATTCCATTCAGAGTGGGTCTGCTTTTAGGGCGTGATTTACTTTCAAGCCAAATCACTTCGCGATTCAGCTTGAAACGATCACGCTGTAAAGAAACCATAAAAAACGCAGGCCATGCCGGCCTGCGTTTTTTATGGCCGATACGCCAGCCAGTCTTCGATCAGCCGCCGGGCAATGCTTTGCATCGGTGGCAGGCTGAAGCCATGCGCAGAAGAATTCGCCACGTCTTCCCGCGCGAACCAGCGCGCATCGCGCATTTCCGTCTGGTCGATGACGATCTCGTCGTTCAGCCCCTCACCGTAAAAGCCCAGCATGATCGAGCCGGGGAACGGCCAGGGCTGGCTGGAATGATAATGCACCGTTCCCACCCGGATACCGGTTTCCTCCAGAACCTCCCGCCGCACCGCGTCCTCCAGGCTTTCGCCGGGTTCCACGAAACCGGCGAGCGTGGAGTAGACATTGCGGTTCCGCGGGAAGCCGTGCGGTTGGCCGAGCAGCAGTTTGTCGCCGCGCGAGATCAGCATGATAACGGCCGGGTCTGTGCGCGGAAAATGTTCGGTGTTGCACTGCGCGCAGTGCAACACATAGCCGCCGCGGATCGGCCGGTTGGGGTGGCCGCAGACCGAGCAAAATTTTGTTTGATTGCGCCAGTTCAGCATGCCGCGCGCGGTGGCGAGGATGCTGGCGTCGTCGGCGCCGAGCAGCGCCGTCATTGTCCGCAGGTCGGTAAAGGCACCCGTGCCCAGTTCCGCCACTTCATGCGGCGCCTCGACATCCGTGAGATTCATCGCGAAGACCGGCCGGCCATCCTGCAGGCCGAGGAATACCCAGGGCGCGTCCAGCATGGGTTTCGCGGTGTAGACGGCGCGTGGGCCGTCCTCGCCTTTCGCCACCAGCGCCTGGCCTTTCCAGAGCAGCACGAACAGGCTGTCCGCGCTGGTGAGCGCGGCTTCTATCCAGGCGTCGTCCAGCCGTAGATGGCCGGCGCGATCCAGCGTGCCTCCGGTGTAGAAGTTGGGCGCTGACGGCGGAATATAGGGCATACCGGAAACTGGCACGTGCCGCGCTTGGCCGCAAGCTTGCGGAAAGCGCCGGAAGGGCGGATATTGAGGCCGGGAGGTCGGCGGCGGACATGCGCCTCGCCAACCCGGTCAGGGCCGGAAGGCAGCAGCCGTAACGAGTTTCCGCATGGGTTGCTCGCCGGCCTCCCACCCCGCAAACCCGCCGCGCCTTGCCGCGGCCATCAGCCAAAGGTGATTTTCCGCCGCATGCCGGGCTTGTTTGGAGATGAACCCGCGGGCGAGCTTGCGGCGCCGCCGCAAGCGGCGCCTTTCTCCGGACCTTCCCTGTTCGGCGACGAGCCGGCGCCGGCGGAACAGGCCGCCGCGTATCGGGTGCTGGCGCGCAAATACCGGCCGGTGAACTTCAGTGATCTCATTGGCCAGGATGGGTTGGTGCGCACCCTGCGCAATGCCTTTGCGATGAACCGCATCGCGCATGCCTTCATGTTCACCGGCGTGCGCGGTGTGGGCAAAACCACCACCGCGCGCATTCTGGCGCGGGCGCTGAACTGTATCGGCCCGGATGGCAAGGGCGGCCCGACGGCCGATCCTTGCGGGGTGTGCGAGAATTGCGTTGCCATCCTCGCCGATCGGCATCCGGACGTGGTGGAGATGGATGCCGCCTCCAATACCGGCGTGGACGATGTGCGCGAGATCATCGAGGCCACGCGCTACCGTCCGCTTTCCGCGCGCATCAAGGTTTTCATCATCGACGAAGTGCATATGCTCTCCCGCAATGCCTTCAACGCGCTCCTGAAAACGCTGGAGGAGCCGCCGCCGCACGTTAAGTTCATTTTCGCCACCACGGAAATCCGCAAGGTGCCGGTGACCGTGCTCTCGCGCTGCCAGCGCTTCGAGTTGCGGCGGGTTCCGATGGCGCAGCTCGCCCTGCATTTCACGAAGATCGCGCAGGCCGAAAATATCCGGATCGAGCCGGAAGCGATCGATCATATCGCGCGCGCGGCGGATGGCTCGGTGCGGGACGGGCTTTCATTGCTGGACCAGGCGATCGCTCGCGGCGCCGAGGAAAATGCCGAAATCTCGGCCGCGATGATGGCGGAAATGCTGGGGCTTGCCGACCGTTCCCAGGTGTTCGACCTGATGGACGCGCTGGTGGCCGGCAATGCCGCCGAGGCGCTTAAAATATCCGATGCCGCGTATGAGCGCGGCACCGATCCCGGCTTGTTGCTCGGCGATTTGCTGGGCATTGCCCACTTGCTGACACGGCTGAAGGCGGCCCCGGCGCTGGCGGCCGGCGGCGCCTTGCCGGAGATGGAACGTACGCGCGGGCTTGATCTGGCGAACGCGCTTTCCATTCCCTGGCTCGGCAGGCTCTGGCAGATGCTGCTCAAAGGCGTGGCGGAGGTGGAACATGCGCCGGACAGACGTGCCGCGGCGGAGATGATCCTCATCCGCCTCTGTCACGTGGCGGACCTGCCCCCCCCGGCGGAACTGTTAAAGAAACTTGAAGCTGAAATGGCTAAGAATCAGAATATCGGAAACCCCGGTACGGCAGGCTCCGAGGCTTTGAATTCTGACGCGGCGCCGGCCAGGAATCTGGCCACCCTGGCGGCCAAAGCCGGGAGTGCCATGGCGGCCTTGGCGCCCGAGCCTATCGTGCCGGATGCCACGCCACGCGCGATGACGTTCCACGATATCGTCGCCCTTGCGGGCGCGCGGCACGACGTGATGCTGTACGCGCATTTGCGGCACTCGGTTCATCTCGTGCGGTTCGCGCCGCCGGTCATCGAGTTGCGGCTGGAGCCGGGGGCGCCGCGCGATTTTATCCCACGGCTTTCCGCCCTGCTGGAAACCCATACACAGCGGCGCTGGACGATCGCGCTGAGCCAGGCGCCGGGTGAACCCTCGATCGAGGAGATGGCGCGCGCGGCCGAGGCCAAGACGCTTCGTAACGCGGAAAGTCATCCGCTGGTGCAGGCCATTCTTGCAATTTTTCCGGGCGCCCGCCTTGAGATACCGCGAGAAGCGGAGCCGGCAATGGAATCCCCGCCGGACTGGTCGGAGCTTGCGGCAGGCGCCGCGCCATCCGATGACCCTTATACCGAGGAGGAGTAAGCGATGAAAAACCTGTCCGGCCTGATGAAGCAGGCCGCGCAAATGCAGCGCAAGATGCAGGAGATGCAGGAGCGGCTGGATGCCGCGACGGTGGAGGGCGTTGCCGGCGCGGGGCTTGTGCGCATGGTCATCAATGGCCAGGGCGTGCTGAAATCGGTGAAAATCGATCCGAAGCTCGCCGATCCGGCGGAAACGGAAATGCTTGAGGATCTGATTATCGCCGCGCATAACGATGCGAAGAGCAAGCTGGATGCGCTGAGGGAGAGTGAGATGCGCAATGCCACCGGCGGCCTGGCGCTGCCCCCCGATATGAAGCTGCCATTTTGACCAAACGGCGCAGGCACAAGGCCAATCGGTGACCAACCCGCTTTCCCGCCGCGGCTGAGGCTTCTCCCGCAAATGGGCGGCCCTGAACTTGAGCATCTGATCAATCTTTTCGCGAAACTGCCCGGGCTTGGTCCGCGCAGCGCGCGGCGCATCGTGCTGCGGCTGCTGCGCGAGCGCGAGACGCGTCTGCTGCCGCTGGCCGACGCGATCCGGGCCGCCGCGAACACGGTGCGGACCTGCACGATCTGTGGAAACCTGGACAGTCTCGATCCCTGCACGATCTGCGTCGCCACCAGCCGTGAGGACACGATCTGCGTGGTCGAAACAGTCGCTGATTTATGGGCGTTCGAGCGCACGCATGTGTATCGCGGGCGGTATCAGGTGCTGGGCGGCACCCTCTCCGCGCTGGCCGGGCGCGGGCCGGAGGATCTGGCGATCGCGGGGCTGATCGGGCGTATCCGGCGGCAACCGCCCAGCGAGATCATTCTGGCGCTTTCCGCGACGGTCGAGGGCGCCACGACCGGGCATTTTCTGGTGGAGAAGCTTAAGGAATTCAACATCCCCGTCTCGCGCCTGGCGCAGGGCGTGCCGATGGGGGGCAGCCTTGAAGTGCTGGATGAAGGCACGCTCGCCACCGCCATGCGGGCGCGCCGCCTGGCCTGATCAAAGCCCGAGCGCATCGCGCGCCCGGTAATACCAGGAGCCAAGCACGGTGAGCGGCACCCGGAGATATTTGCCGCCGGGGAAGGGGAAATAGGGCAGGTTTGCCAGGATGCCGAAGCGGCTCGAATTACCGGAAATCACTTCCGCCAGCAGCCGGCCGAGCAGATGCGTGGTGGTGACGCCATGGCCGCTACAGCCATGGGAGAAATAGATATGCGGCCCGAGCCGGCCGATCTGGGGAAACCGCGTGAGGGTGAGGGCGAAATTCCCGCTCCAGGCGAAATCGATCCGTGCGTCCCGCAAGTCCGGAAAGGTCTTCAGCATCTGGGGGAGGATTTTCGCGCGGATACTCTCCGGGTCCTGCCCGCCATAGACCACGCCACCGCCATAGATCAGCCGGTGATCCGGCGTGCGGCGGTAGTAGTCCAGTACGTAATTCATATCCTCGACGCAGACATTGGATGGCAGCAAGCGCCTGGCATGCGCCTCACCGAGCGGCTCGGTGGCGAGAACCTGGCTGGAAACCGGCATCATCCGGTCGCGCAATTCCGGCGCCAGGCCGTCGATATAGGCGTTGCAGGCGATGATCAGGGATTTCGCCTTCACCTCACCCCGCGCCGTGCGCGCAACCGGCTGTTCGCCGACTTGCCAGGAGATCACGCGAGAACCCTCGAACACCCGGCCGCCAAGCCGCTCCAGCGCGGCCGCCTCTCCCTGCACGAGGTTGAGAGGATGAAGATGGCCGCCGCGATGATCGAGCAGCCCGCCGACATAGCGTTCGCTTGCGACATGCGCGGCCAGGCCGGCCTTGTCCAGCAGCGTGAAATCCTCGTAGCCATATCCGGCCCAGAGGCGTTTGCGATCTTCCAGCCTGCGCATTTGTTTGTGCGTGGCGGCGACGAACATGCCTCCATCCACCAGGTCGCAGGCGATGCCGTATTTATGCACGCGCTCCCGGATGATATCGCCGCCCTCCATGGCCATGCCGCCTATGGCGCGGCCGGCGGCGGCGCCGTAGCGTTTGGCGATGACGTCCAGATCGCGGCTGTAGCCATTGACGATTTGTCCGCCGTTCCGGCCCGAGGCGCCCCAGCCGACACGCTCCGCCTCCAGCACGACGACCGAATAGCCGCGCTCGGCCAGTTCAAGCGCGGCGGCAATTCCGGTGAAACCGGCCCCGACGACGCAGACATCCGCGGTGAGGTGTTCCTGAAGCGGCGCTCGCGCGGCATCGTCATGGGCGGTCGCCGCGTAGTAGGAGGCAACGTGTTCGGCCGTCATGGTTCTGTTCCCTCTCCCGTCGGCGAAAGCAGTACCACGCCGAAGGCCGCGCCCAGAACGGTCATGGTGATCACCATCAACCGGATCCGGAAAGCCGCCGCCCGGGCCTGCGCCACGACCTCCCGGAGCATGTTGGCGCGCGCCGCGCGGATACGCGCATCCAGCGGCGCGCCGCCCCGGGTGATGATGGCGGCGGTGTCGGGATCGACGGAATCCGCCAGGTTGGCGAGCGCGGCGTTCTCGCCCGGCGTGTTTTCCGCTGCCAGGAGCGCCTCCAGCGCCGCTTCCTGATGCATGGCATCGACCGCCGGGGCCGGGATGGAGAAGCTGGCGAAGGTGCCGGCCAGTCCCGGCAGCAGAAACGCCGTGAGCAAAAAACCGATCCGGCTGAACGAGACGCGGCTTGTCATGCACATGCCTTTTTAAGTTGCGTCAGCACATGCGGCGCGGCGATTTCTCCGTCAATGGGGGGCAGGCAGGGGGGCAGGCAGGGGGGGGCAGGCAATGGGGGGAGGAGCGGGGTTACTCCCGGATATCCTGCCAGGCTTCGGTGAAGGGTTTTTTGCGGAAGGTGGCCCAGAAGAAATTCATGGAGTAGCGCAGGCCGATGGTAAGCACGCCCTCGCCCACGAGCCGGCGTCCGGAGGATTGCGCGGGCAGGCGGAAGGTGAATTTCACGCCGCCGACCTTGCTGAGCCGCCGGGCCATGTCCGTGTCCTCGCCGTAGAAGCTGAAGCGCAAGCTGGGTTGGCCTAGTTTAAGCATCGCCTCCCGCTTTACGATGAAATTGCCGCCTTGCAGCATGGAACCCACATTCAGCACGAAGCGGTTGAAAAGATAGATGCAGAAGGCCATGCGGTAATACAGGCCGACGACCAGGTTCACCCGGCGCGGCACGCCGTAATAGATATAGGGACCGGACAGCGCCACCAGGTCGCGGTTGCGCGCGAATTGGGCGAGCGCCTCTTTCAGCCAGCCTCGCGGGATGATGGTATCGGCGTCGATATTGGCGATCAGTTCACCCTGGCTCGCCTCGAATCCGCACCAGCGCGCCTGCACGAGGCCCTTGCGCGGCTCTTCAACCACGGTGACACCGGGGATTGCCTCGGCCACTTCGCGCGTGCCGTCGGTGCTGGCGTTGTTGACCACGATGATTTCCGCATCACGGCCGATGACCAGCCCGTTGCGCAGGATTTCTTCGCGCAGGGCAGGCAGCGAGCGGGTGAGCAGCGCTTCTTCATTATAGGCGGGGACCACGAAACTGATTTTCATCACGCGAGCGCTCCAGGGAATCGGCGAACCGGACCTCAGATAAACGGCGCTATGAACAATCCTCCCGGCAACAAAGCGAATGACGTTTTCATGACAGTGATGCCGGCGCCGAGCATCTTCCTGGCTGCCATGGGGTTGCCAGTGGACTGCCACGGGTTGACAGTTATGACGCATCGACGCATATCCCGCCACCGAATTAACGTGTGGATGTTCGCGAGCCCAGCATGAAAATACGTAACTCCTTGAAATCAGCCAAAACACGTGACAAGAATTGCCGGGTCGTTCGCCGCCATGGCCGGGTCTATGTCATCAACAAAAAGAATCCGCGCATGAAGGCCCGGCAGGGCTGACCCTCCAAGGGTTAAGTCCACGGGGGTTAAGTCCACGGGGGTTATCCACGGGGGTTAAACCCAAGGGGGTTAAACCCAGGGGGCTGAATCCGCAGGTCGATTTGTTTGCCAAACCCGGCGATCAGCCGGGTTTTTTATTGCAAAACGGCTTGAATGGGGCAATTTCGGTTTTGAAGCGTTCTCCGGTACCAAGGAAATGCCATGCGACAACCGGCGCCGAAACAGGAAATCCTTGCGGTGCGCGAGGAGATCATCGCGGGCCTGGCCCAGCTGCTGCCGGCGCGCGGCCTGATTGCCGATGCGATTTCCCTTAAGGCCTATGAAACCGACGGGCTTTCCGCCTACCGGCAGAT
>JAJYAF010000071.1 GCA_021779655.1 Pseudomonadota bacterium | reverse complement strand
GAGCGCCGGTTTGTGGTACCGGTTGTCGCGGGTTCGATCCCCGTCGTTCGCCCCAGCCTCCTCCCGCCACGAACGCCCCCGGGCCTGCCGCGCTCCTCCTCGTCGGTGGGCGTCGGGACGCGGCTGGGCAGGCGGACGGCCACCTCTGGGCACAAAGCGGAGGGAATCTGACCGCGGCACGTGCGTCATATCGCCGCGCGGTCATTTCATCGCTGGCAAACCCGGCATGAACAACCTACGGTAGTACCGCCATGGAAATCACCACCCGGTTCGCGCCAAGTCCAACGGGTTTGCTGCATCTGGGCCACGCTTATTCCGCCTGGACCGCCTGGCGATATGCCGAAGCCAACGGCGGCAGCTTCCGCCTGCGGCTGGAAGATATCGATACCGCCCGCTGCCGGCCGGAATACATGACCGGCATCATCGACGATCTGCGCTGGCTCGGCCTGGAATGGGATGGGGATATCCGGGTGCAATCGGCACATCTGGCGGATTATCGGCTGGCGCTCGAAACGCTGAAAGCCAAGGAACTATTATATCCTTGCTTTTGTTCTCGCGCGGAAATCATGCAGATGCTGAGCGCGCCGCACAACGTCGAGAGGAAATATCCCGGCACCTGCCGGTCTTTGACGCGGGAAGCCCTTGCCGGGAGGATGACGGCGGGCGCGAATTATGCCTTTCGGCTGGACGCCGAAAAAGCGCTCCGCGAAGCCCGCGACTTCGGCTTTTATGAAAAAGACGTCGGCTTCATCGACGGCGACCCGCAGGCGCTGAGCGACGTGGTGCTGGCCCGCCGGGACCAGCCCGCGAGCTACCATCTTTGCGTGGTGCATGACGACGCGCTACAGAAAATCTCGCATGTGATCCGCGGGGAGGATCTGTTCCGCGTAACGCATATTCACGTGCTGCTGCAACGTCTGCTGAATCTGCACACCCCGACCTATGCGCATCATCCGCTGTTGCACGATGCCACCGGGCAGCGTCTTTCCAAGCGTGACCGGGCAGCCAGCCTTCGCGGGATGCGGGAGGCAGGCATCTCCGCCGGGGCGGTGCTGGAGCGGCTGGAACAAATCAGCCTCAGCCATAATTCATGAGGCGGCTTCTCGCCCTCATCTTCTGGCTGGCGATTTTTCTCTCGGCCGGCTTCCTCGCGGGTGAATGGGGAACGCACTGGGCAACGGCGCGGCGGCATTTGTGGCCAGCCATGGCGGCTCATGCGGGCGCGGCCGGCGCCGTGGCGATGGCGGCGCTTTGCCTGCTGCTCGCGCTGCTCGGATGGCTGCCGGGCATCCGGCCGCGTGGCGCGGCCAGACCTGTGAAGTTCGGGCCGGCCCAGGCGGTCTGGCTGCTGCTCGGGTTCATCGGCATGGAGATCGCCGGGCTGCTCGGCTTTCTGATCCTGGCGAACATCGTTCGGCTGCTGCTGATCGTGGCAACGCATAAACCGCCGCTGTTCGATGCCGCCAGCCCCGGAGCCGATATTCTGGCCGTGCTTTGCGGCATGCTGGCGGCCGGTTTCTGGTGCGCGTGGTATGTCGGCCGGCGCGGGCCGGCGCGGCTGCGCGACCCTGGCCCAAGCGGCATCGCGTGGCGGCCGGCACCCCGCGCCGGCTACGCCATGGCGTTTCTCGCCGCCATCGCCCTCATCGCGGTAGTGATGACATTGTTCCATTTTCTCCCGCCTGACATGATGAAACTCGAAGATCTCCCGGATGCGCGGCTTTATGCTGTCCCCGGATGGCCCGCTGACGGCATTGTGCTGCTGGCGGTCCTGATTGCGCCGCCGGTGGAGGAATTCGTCTTTCGCGGCGGGATGTTCGCCGCCCTGGCCAGCCGCTTCAGCCCGCTGACCGCGGGCGCGCTCACCACGCTTGCCTTCATGGCGGTGCATGCTCCGGAGAAGATCCATTATCCGCCCGGCTTCATCGATGTGGGGCTCATGGGGGCCATTGCCGCCTGGATGCGGGTGAGGTTCGGCTCGATCCGTCCGGGCATGCTGCTTCACGCTCTCTATAATGCCGGGCTTCTGGTCGCGGTCGGTTATGTGCGCTAAAGGCGGCGCAAAGGCGATTTGGCAAGCACGGCCGAAGGGAGTAATATCTCTGGCTTCGGAGTTAGGCAAAGCGTGCGCCGGCGGCAGCCGCGTGCCGCGAACGGGTTCCTGATTGGAGAAGTGCGATGGGTGGTTTGAGCATCTGGCATTGGCTGATCGTCCTGGCGGTCGTGTTGCTGCTGTTCGGCACCAACAAGGTCAGCGGGCTGATGGGCGAGTTCGGCAAGGGCATCAAAAATTTCAAGCAGAGCGTCGCTGATGACGAGAAGAAGCCCGACGCCTCGATGGCGGCGCCAAGCAGCCTGCCGCCGATCAACGATGGCCAGAAGCAGGGCACAACGGTAAACCAGAGCTAGCAGCCAGGACCGCGGCATCGCCATGGCAAAACCAAACGGTTCTTCGCAAGGATAAGAGATGTCATCGCTGGCAGAGGCCGGGGCTTCGCTGATCGAGGCCGGGCGGCGCATGGATGCGCGGAACTGGGTTCCAGGCTCGGCCGGCAATCTGTCCGCCCGGCTGGATGAGGAAACGCTCGCCATCACGCGCAGCGGCACGCATAAGGGCAGGCTGCGGCCTGACGATATCATCGAAGTTTCCCTGGATGGCGCGCCGCGTGTCGCCGGCCAGCGGCCGAGCGCGGAAACCCTGCTGCACTGCCAGCTCTACCGGCTTTTTCCGCCCATAGGCGCGGTGCTGCACGGCCATTCCGTTGCCGCCACCGTGCTCTCCATGTCCAGTGAGGACATCCGCTTCTCAGGCTACGAGATCATCAAGGCCTTCGGCTTCGACACGCACGAGATAGACGTGACGCTGCCGATGTTCGACAACGACCAGGATATCGCCCGCCTCGCCGGGAACATCGAACCGGCACTGCGGGAGGCGCTCCCCCTCGGCTATATCATTCGCGGCCATGGTGTTTATGCCTGGGGCAGCAACGTGGAACATGCGTTATGGCGGCTGGAAGCCTTGGAATTTCTGCTGGCCTGCGAAGTGGCACGCAAACAGAACGAAAGGAGAAACCCATGAGCCGCCTGACGGTTTTCGATGATCAGCACCCGGAAGCGCCGTTGCTCTCGACGGACGCGGGTGACGAGATCGCCCGGGAACTGGCTGCCATCGGCGTGCGGTTCGAACGCTGGGAAAGCCCGGTCAGGCTGGCGCCCGACGCCGCGCCCGAAGCCATTCTCAAGGCATATAAGCCGCATCTGGACCGCCTGATCGGCGCTTCCGGCGCCGGCTCCGCCGATGTGCTCCAGCTGATGCCCGATGCCCCGGACGCAGCTGCCCTGCGCGAGAAATTCCTGGCGGAACATGTTCATACGGAAGACGAAATCCGTTTCTTCGTGCGCGGCAGCGGCCATTTCGTGCTGCATACGCAGGGGCGGGTTTACGATGCGTTTTGCGAAGCCGGCGACCTGATCTCCGTGCCCGCCAATATCAGGCATTGGTTCGATGCCGGGCCTCGCCCGATGTTCACCGCCCTCAGGGTGTTCACGGACCGCTCGGGCTGGATACCCCATTATACGGGGGACAGGATTTCCGAGCAGTTTCCCTCAACGCACCGGTAATGAATGCGGCGTAAGGGGCTCGGGAAAAACGGCTCCTGAATTCCGCCATCCCTTTGCGCGAAGAGCACTGACACCGCCGATGCGACCGCTCGTGATCATCACCGATATCGAAGGCACCACCACGCCGATCAGCTTCGTGCAGCAGGTGCTGTTTCCCTATGCCAGGGCGCGGCTGCCGGGGTTCTGCGCGGCACACGCGCAAGACCCCGTGATGGCGGAGGTGGCGCGGCTTGCTTCCGGCCGTCCCCCGCTTGAGGCTTTGCTCGGCTGGATGGATGAGGACGCGAAGGTTACACCGCTTAAAACAATCCAGGGGATGATCTGGGCGGAAGGCTATCGCCTGGGAGAACTCAAGGGAGCGCTCTACGCGGATGTCGCGCCGGCGCTGCGGCGCTGGCACGCGGCCGGACTACGGCTGTTCGTCTACTCCTCGGGGTCGGAGGAAGCACAGAAACTGCTTTTCGGTCATAGTGAGGCGGGCGACCTGACGCCGCTTTTCCAAGGGTTTTTCGACACTCGAACGGGGGCGAAACGCGACCCGGCGAGCTATCGGGCAATCTGCCGTGCCGCCGGGGCCGCCCCCGCCGAAACGCTGTTTCTGTCGGATGTCGAGGCGGAACTGGATGCCGCAACAATGGCCGGGCTTATAGCCTGTCAACTCGTCCGGGCCGCCGACGGAACGCGTGCCTCCCAGCGCCATCCTCACGCGGCCGATTTCGAGGCCGTGGCGCGATATTGCGGGCTGCCCTCCGCCGCGCCGCCGTGAAGCGCGCGCTTTATCACGCGTTTCTCTGGGGCCTGGCCTCCGCCCTGGCGCTGCCGCCGCTGCATCTGTTACCGGTACTCTGGTTCAGCGTGCCCGGCTTCCTGCGGCTGATCGGCCGGGCGCGGACCGGCAAGCAAACCGCGCTGATCGGCTGGGTCTTTGGCTTCGGGCTGAACCTCGGCGGGCTGTACTGGATTACCGAGCCGATCCTGACGGAAGCGCGGGTCTTCTGGTGGCTGGTCCCCCTGGCCGCGCCGCTGCTTGCAGGCGCCGTGGCGTTTTACAGCATCATCCCCGCCTGGGCGGCCTGGATGATGCCGGCTGGACTTGGCCGGCTCCTGGTATTCTCCGGCGCCTGGGTGATTTCCGACCTCGTGCGCCAGTTCGCCTTTACCGGCTTTCCCTGGAACCTCTGGGGCACGGATTGGACGATTCCGGGCGTCGCGGGGGATATTTTCATCCAGCCCGCCGCGCTGATCGGCGTGCATGGTCTGACGCTGCTGACCGTTTTCATCGCCGGACTGCCGCTATTCCGTGCGCGCGGGCTCATGGCGGCCATGGCGCTGCTGATGCTTTGGGACGGCTATGGCCTCGCGCATCTGGCGGCGCGGAAGGATGTGGCGCCCACGGGCATCCGCCTGGCCCTGCTACAGCCGGATTTCCCCGTTCCCGGCAGTTACGATCGTGCTTCCCTCCTGGCGCGCTGGCGCAGCCTGCTGGCCATGAGCCATGCCGGCGTCGCGGCGGGAGCGAACGCGGTGGTTTGGCCCGAAGGCGCAAGCCCCTGGCTGCTGGATACCGATGCGGCGGCCCGCGCCCAGCTTGCCGCCGTGACCGGCAGCGTGCCGGTGATCGCCGGATCGTTGCGGATGGTGAGCAGCACGGATTTCCGCAACGCCATCGTCGTGACCGACGGTCCCGGACCGCCGGCGGCGATTTACGACAAATGGAAGCTCGTGCCGTTCGGCGAGTACATGCCCCGCTGGATACCCGTAAAAATCACGCCGGACGTGCTGGGCAGCGGATTCATGCCCGGCCCGGGGCCAAAAACACTCTACGTGCCGGGCCTGCCGCCATTTGGCCCCCTGATCTGCTATGAGGCGATTTTTACCGGGGAGATCGTGGACGAGAAGCACCGGCCGCAATTCCTGGTCAACGTGACCGACGATTCCTGGTTCGGCGACACCGCCGGTCCGCGGCAGCATTTCGCCGACGCCCGGCTGCGGGCGGTCGAGGAGGGGCTGCCGCTCGTGCGGGACGCGAATTCCGGCATTACCGCGATTTTCGATGGTTTTGGCCACGTTACGGGCGTGCTACCCCTGGGGGCGCAAGGCGTGCTGGTCGGCGCGCTGCCCGGCGCCCTGCCGGCCACCTTCTACGCCCGGTTCGGACTTGCGGTGCCGTTGGCACTGGCGGTGCTCTTCATCCTCACCGGGTATCTTCTTTCCCGTCCCTTCCTTTCGGGCCTTTTCGGTGGGGCCGGCCGTGGTCCCACTAATTTCTCATAAATTTGTCTATTTATTGTAATATTTTTTGAATATTTGTATTGTTTCGGGATAGGGTTTTCGGCTAGAGGTAGCCGGAAAGCGCGTATTCGCCGTTGGCCTGACTTCTGCACGCTGGGGCTTGCGCCAAAATGGCGGCGGAACTTTTTTTTATCGCGAGCGGTTGGTTGCCATTCCATCGCCGCCTTTTCTTGGAGTTGCATTTCTAATGTCTGAAGAGACGCCTGAAAAATCCGAACGGGAAAGCCGTCCCAGCCCCATCGATGTGCATGTGGGGTCGAGAATCCGGCTAAGGCGGACGCTTCTTGGGATGTCCCAGGAACGCCTCGGCGATGCGCTGGGGCTGACTTTCCAGCAGATCCAGAAATATGAACGGGGTGTCAATCGCGTAGGGGCATCCCGGCTGTTCGATATCTCCCGCGTGCTGGATGTACCGATCAGCTTTTTCTTCGAGGATATGCCCGCAGGCATGGAGACGGTGCCCGTTTCCGGCCCGCGCGGCCGCACCTATGGCTTCTCGGAGGCGCAGGAGCCATTTTCCCACGGGGTCGATGAAAACCTCACCAAGCGGGAGACGCTGGAACTGGTCCGCGCCTATTACCGGATCACCGACCCTGCGGTACGCAAGCGGATGTTCGACCTGATGAAGAGCCTTGCCCCCCTGGAGACACCGTTCGAGCCCTGATGGCGCCCGCATCGGCCGTCCCCTTCCGACGGCCGGAGGAGCAAAATTCTGCTTTAGTTATGGGCCGCTGGCGGCTGAAGCCGTTTGATCGAGACGTTTTTCCGAAGTCTTAAATTACGAAAAGGCGCATAGCCGTTGAGATGCGTATGCTGGCGCCTTGTTCTGGTCCGATCACAGCATATGCCGCGTTACGCGGCATCCTTTTCAGCAGTTTGGGCCAAGCTCCGCCGCCAACGCCTCCCGTTCAGCCCTCGTCTTCGCCATCCGGGTCCTGACTGTCTCAAGCACAGCAGCTGATGCGGTCTCTGGCGTACCGGCATTGAATGGGGGGGCGGGAGCATATTCCAGATGAAGCTGAATAGCCTCAGCCATTGGCTGTCCCGCCAGTTCGGCCGCGAGCGTGAGCGCAAAGTCAACGCCGGCGGTCACGCCTCCGCCGGTCAGAAGGTTGCCATCCCGCACAACCCGCTCACGGACTGGAATAGCCCCGAAAGCGCTCAGAAGGTCATGTGAAGCCCAGTGGGTCGTCGCCTTCTTGCCTCGCAGCAGACCTGCAGCGCCGAGCACGAGCGCCCCTGTGCATACTGATGTGACATACCGCACCATTGTCGCTTGTCTGCGCACAAAATCCAATGTCGCCGTGTCCCTTAGCAGGGCATTTACACCACCACCGCCAGGAATACACAGCACGTCAAGGTCCGGGCAATCGGCAAAAGTCATGGTAGGGGCCAATATCAAGCCCGTTACCGATGTCACTGAATCCAGAGAATCGGCAACCAGATGAACCTTGGCGTCTGGAAGAGAAGCGAACACCTCGTAAGGCCCGGTTAGATCAAGTTGCTGAACCGCTGGGAATAGCAGAATGCCTATATGGAGCGTCATGGTAATTTCTCTTCCTTCGCGTAAGAGCTGAGCGCCGGGCGGCCTTTGTGCTCGAGGCGCTTGAGCAGGGCCTTACAGGCACGACAGCCCATCACCAAAGGCGGCGGCCGCCAGTTCCGCCAGTAGCGCCTGGAGATCGTGATCGGGTCGGATTTACAGGTCAGCCCGGAGATGATCCAGTTTCAACACCTCACCCGCGAGATACAGGCTCCCGCAGATCAATACCCGGGCAGGTACGGCAATCTGCCGGAGCGCGCCCACCACGTCCGGACCCGGACGGGCCATGCCGCCGGAGACCGCGATGATTTCCGCGACCGGCAGCGCCATATGCTGTCCCGGCTCGGCCACCGCATAAATCGCGCCGGCGCGCGGCAGCAGCGGCTGCAAAAACGCGGCCACATCCTTGCTGGTCTTCATGCCCACCAGAAGAGTCGTGGGCCCCTCCCAGTGGTCGAGCTGCGCGGCCAGCGCAAGCGCGCCGCCGGGGTTATGGGCGCCGTCCAGGAACAGGGCCGAGCCTTCGGGTAGCAGGCGCGCCAGCCCGCCCCCCAGTTGTTGCAGCCGTGCCGGCCATTGCACCGTGGCCAGCCCGCTTCCATAGGCGTGGTCCGGCACGCCGGGCGCGGCCGCGGCCATGGCGGCGATCGCGATGCCCGCATTTTCCACCTGATGCGCGCCCGGCAGTGCCGGCCGGGGCAGATCGAGCGTCATGCCGAGCCCGGAAAAGCGCAGCCCATCCGCGGTTTCCCGCACGTTCCAGTCCCGTCCGCGCCGCAACAGGGGCGCGTTGTGCAACGCCGCCTCGCGGGCGATTTCCGCCATCGCCTCCGGCGCCTGATCTCCGGTGATGACCGGAATGCCGGGCTTGACGATTCCGGCCTTCTCCGCCGCGATCAGCCCCAGCCG
>JAJYAF010000070.1 GCA_021779655.1 Pseudomonadota bacterium | reverse complement strand
GCTGGGTGAAAATCCCCATTGGCGCTTCGGCCTCGACGAGATCGGCGGCGCGATGCACACCCTGCTGGACTGGACGCTGCCTCCGAACGCGGCCCCTTATAAGGGGCCGGCCCTGTTTCTGCGCGGCGGCAATTCCGATTACATCACCCCTGCGGAAAGCGAGCCTATACTCGCCTTGTTTCCCGCCGCGCGGATCGAGACGATCGACCATGCGGCGCACTGGATCCATGCCGAGCAGCCCCGGGCGGTGATCGCGGCGCTGGAGCGCTTTCTGTTTTGACAGATTTTTCGTTTGACATCGTGGTGATCGGGGCCGGCATTGCCGGCGCCACAGCCGCTGCCGCGCTTTCGGCCGATTACCGCGTCGCGCTGATCGAGGCCGAGGAGCAGGCAGGCTACCACACCACCGGCCGTTCCGCCGCCATCTGGGTGCTGAATTACGGCCCGCCGGACGTGCGGGTGCTGACGGGCCTGTCGCGGGATTTCTTCCTCGAACCCCCGGCCGATATCTCCGAAACGCCGCTCGGCACGCATCGCAGCAATATCTATCTGGCGCCGGAAGGGGAGACCGCGGCGCTCGACGCGCTGATCGCGCAGCGGCTTGGCATCGTTGAAATCCCTTTAAGCGAGGTCAAGCGCCGGGTGCCGGTGCTGAAGGAAGGCTACGCGGTGCGCGCCGGGCTGGAGGACAATACGTTCGATATGGACGTGGGCGGATTGCACCAGGGCTTTCTGCGCCGCCTGCGCCGCGCCGGCGGGCAGCTCATGCTCCGCCACCGCGCCGGCAGGATTGCCCGCAGGGCAGGCGCGTGGGAGGTGGAAACCACGGGGGGCATGAAGCTCCACGCCCCCGTTCTGGTGAACGCCGCCGGCGCCTGGGGCGACGAGGTGGCGGCCATTGCCGGGGTGGCGCCGCTTGGCCTTACCCCATGCCGCCGCACGGCCTGCCTGATCGACCCCGCGCCCCACGAGGTGGCGGACTGGCCGATGGTACAGTCCGCTGGCCATTTCTGGTACGCGCGCCCCGAGGCGCGCCGCAAACTCATGGTCACGCCCTGCGACGAAACACCGATGCCGCCGCACGATGTGCAGCCGGACGAGCTTGACGTTGCGATCGCCATCGACCGCATGCGGCAGGCGCTGGATATTCCGGTTCGCCGGGTTGAGCATAGCTGGGCCGGACTGCGAACCTTTTCCCCGGACCGGAGCCTGGCCTTCGGCTGGGAGAATTCCGTGCCGGGGTTTTTCTGGTGCGTGGGGCAAGGCGGCTACGGTATCCAGACCGCGCCCGCCGCCGGCAGGCTGGTTGCGGACATGATCGCCGGGCGCGACCCCGGCGAGGCTGGTAGCGTGATTGACGCGATCGATCCGATGCGGTTCAGGAAAGGCTGACAGCGCTGGCCGCAGTGGCTCGCGCGCCGACAAGGGAACAGAAGCATGGCCGCCATTGCCCATATCGCCGCCCGCGAAATTCTGGACAGCCGGGGCAATCCCACGGTGGAAGTGGAGGTTGCGCTCGATTCCGGCGCGACCGGCTGGGCCGCGGTCCCCTCCGGCGCGTCCACCGGCGCGCATGAGGCGGTGGAACTGCGGGATGGCGACCCGGCCCGCTACGGCGGCAAGGGCGTGCTGCGGGCGGTGGCGGCGGTGCAGGATGAAATCCGCGAGGAACTCATCGGAATGGAGGCAACCGAGCAGCTTGCGATCGACACGCTGATGATCGACCTGGACGGCACGCCCAACAAATCCCGGCTCGGCGCCAACGCCATTCTCGGCGTGTCGCTGGCGGTCGCCAAGGCCGCCGCAGCCGATCTCGGCCTGCCGCTCTACCGTTACGTGGGCGGCGTTTTCGCGCATCGCCTGCCGGTGCCGATGATGAATATCATCAACGGCGGCAAACACGCCGATAATCCCATCGACATCCAGGAATTCATGATCCAGCCGGTCGGCTTCGGCCAGCTTAGCGAAGCGGTGCGCGTGGGCGCGGAAATCTTCGGCAAGCTGAAAAAGGCGCTGCACGATGACGGCCACAACACCAATGTGGGCGATGAAGGCGGTTTCGCGCCTGACCTGAAATCCGCCGACCAGGCGCTCGGCTATATTGCCAAGGCGTGCGAGGCGGCCGGTTACAGGCCGGGGGAAGATATCACCTTCGCCCTCGATTGCGCCGCCAGCGAATTCTACCGCAACGGCGTCTACGACCTGGAGGGCGAGGGCAGAAAGCTCGACGCCGCGGGCATGACCGCCTACCTGGAGACGCTGTGCGGCCGCTACCCCATCGCCTCCATCGAAGATCCTTGCGCGGAAGACGACTGGGAGGGCTGGAAGCTCATGACCGATGCGCTCGGGGCCAAGGTGCAGCTGGTGGGCGATGATCTGTTCGTTACCAATCCGGAACGGCTCCGCCGGGGCATCGCGGCCGGCGTCGCGAATTCCATTCTGGTGAAGGTCAACCAGATCGGCACGCTTTCAGAGACGCTGGACGCGGTGGAAATCGCGCATCGCGCCGGATACACCGCGGTGATGTCGCACCGCTCCGGCGAGACCGAGGACACCACCATCGCCGATCTCGCGGTGGCCACGAATTGCGGACAGATCAAGACCGGCAGCCTCGCGCGTTCCGACCGCACGGCGAAATACAACCGGCTGATGCGGATCGAAGCGGAGCTCGCGTCCACGGCGCGCTATGCCGGGCGAACCATTCTCGCGCGCGATTGACGGTCTGCTCCTTGCCACCCGATCCGCTGGAGGTTCTCTCCGCCCAGGCGTTCTGCCGGGTGGCGGATGCCAGGTTGTCGCATGGCAACCGGGTTCGCCTGCTGCGGGACGGGCCGCAGACCTTTGCCGCCTGGCTGAATGCGATAGCCGGCGCCAGGCGGACGGTGCATCTTGAAAATTACATCCTTCAGGAAGACCAGATCGGCCGGCGCTTCGCCGAAGCGCTGATCGCGGCGGCCCGCCGGGGCGTGCAGTGCCAGGTGATCTATGACTGGCTGGGCTGCCTGTTGCGTACGTCCTCGAGCTTCTGGAAGGAGCTTCGCGCGGCGGGTGTGCAGGTGCGGGAATACAACCCGCCACGGCTTGGCGATCCTTTGCGCTGGATCAGCAGGGACCACCGGAAAGTGCTGGTGGTGGATGGGGAGGTTGCCTTCACCGGCGGCCTGTGCATCGGCCATGACTGGATGGGCGACCCCGATAAAAACATTCCGCCCTGGCGCGATACCGCGATTGAAATTCACGGCCCCGCCGTCGCGCATATCGACGCGGCATTCGCCGATAGCTGGGAATGCGCGGGCTCCCGCCATTACACCCCGGTTGACACGCCCATGACGAACGAACCCGACCCTGCCGATGGCGCCGATGGCGTGAGCATTTCGGTCATCGCGGGCCGGCCGGATGTCATGGGCCTTTACCGGCTGGAACAGCTCGTGGCGGAGATGGCGCAGCGGTTGCTGTGGCTCACCGACGGGTATTTCGTCGCCACGGCCGCTTATGTGCGGGCGCTGACCGGCGCGGCGCGTGCCGGCGTGGACGTGCGGCTGCTGGTGCCGGGCTCCAGCAACTGGCCGGTGGTCGGCGCATTGTCCAAATCCGCCTACCGGCCGCTGTTGCAGGCGGGCGTACGGGTGTTCGAGTGGAGCGGCCCGATGCTTCACGCCAAGACCGCGGTGGCCGATGGTGTGTGGACGCGCATCGGCTCCAGCAATTCCAATCTCGCCAGCTGGGTCACCAACCGGGAACTGGATGTCACGGTCAAGGATCATGCGCTCGCGCAGGCGATGGAGAGGATGTTCGAGGAGGATATCGCGCAGTCCAGGGAAGTGGTGCTGGCGATGGGACGCACCGGGATCGTGCGGCCGGTCGCTCCCGAGCCGCTCACCCCGCCCGGTGGCGGCCCCACCGCTGGCCGGGCGCTTTCAGGCGCCATCGGGCTGGGCAGCGCGCTTACGGCCTCGCTGTCCCGGCGGCGGCGCATGTACCCGGAGGAAGCGCTGGTGGCCTTGAGCGGCGCCGCCGTGCTGCTGGTGCTGGGAATGCTTGCCGTTCTGCTGCCGCGCGTGGTCGCCGGCATCGTCGCCCTCGCGGCCATCTGGCCGGGGATCGTTTTCCTGGTGCGTGGGATCAGGCTCTGGCGCGAGGATCGCGGCAGCGGCAGTGACTGAAGTCCGGATCATCAGTTGGAACCTGCTGCACTCCGTCGGCGCCAGTGTGGAGGATGTGACGGCACTGGCGGAGCGGCACCGGCCCGAGCTGCTGCTGATGCAGGAGGCGACGGCGGAAATCGATCACCTGCCGGAACGGCTCGGCGGGCATTACGCGCGGCTTGAGCTGCCCGGCCGAAATCACGGCCTTGCCGCCTGGAGTCCGGACCCGCTGCACGGCCCGGCGGAAAGCCTTGTTCTGCAACGCGGCCTGGTGGTGCGGCGGGTGTGCCAGCTTATAAAGCTCGGCGGGTTCACCGTGGCCAATGTCCATCTCTCTCATGGGCAGATGCTGAACAGGCGGCAGTTGCGCCGCATCGCGGCAGTGCTCCCGGAGCGGGCCGTTATTCTGGGTGACTGCAACATGGTGGGCGCGCCCTTTCTGCCGGGATTTACCGATGCGGGAAACCGGCAGCCCACGCATCGGATGAGCGACGTCATTCCCCTGCGTCTCGACCGCTGTTTCATTCGTGGCCTGCGCTGCCTGGAATTCGAGGTGCTGGATCAAGGCGCCTCGGACCACAAGCCGCTGAAGGTGGTGCTGACGGCGCGCTAACTGCGCGCGGGCGCGGCGCTGTGCTGCTTCAGGAGCACGTCGGACGCCGCCGAAACCTCCGCCAGCTTCACTTCATACCCCCAGAGGTTGGCGAGATGCTGGAGAACCAGCGTGGTTTCCTTCTCCTTGGCGAGGATACCGGAATAGACGCGGTGCTGGAGCAGCAGCCGGCGATCGCCGTCGAGATCAACATCGACAACCTCTATCTCCGGCTCGCGCTGCACCACATCGAACTGCTCCGCGAGATTGCCGCGTACGCGCTGATAACCGCGCTCGTTATGGATGGCGTTGATGGTCAGATCGGATTTGCTGTCATCGTGGAGGCTGAAGAAGCGCATGTTCCGGATCAGCGCCGGGCTCATGAACTGCCGGATGAAGCTTTCATCCCGGTAATTCGCCCAGCCATCCTTCAACACCTCCACCCAGTCGCCCTCGCCGGCGATTTCCGGCAGCCAGGCGCGGTCTTCCTCCGTGGGGTTTTCGCAGACCCGGCGAATGTCCTGCATCATGCCGAAGCCGAGCGCATAGGGGTTGATGCCCGAATAGCCGGGATGGTCGAAATCCGGCTGGAACACGGCGCCGGTATGCGATTGGAGAAATTCCATCATGGCGCCGTCATCCAGGAAGCCGGTCTCATGCAGCCGGTTCATCACGTAATAGTGGACGAAGGTGGCGCAGCCTTCGTTCATCATCTTGGTTTGCTTTTGCGGATAGAAATATTGCGCGATGTGCCGGACGATCCGCAGCACCTCCCGCTCCCAGGTTTTCAGCAGCGGCGCGTTTTTCTCAAGGAAATAGAGCAGGTTTTCTTCCGGCAGGCCGAGCAGGCGGCGCCGCTCCGAGGCATCGTGCGACGGGCGGGCACGTGGGCCGGAACCAGGCAGCGTGCGCCATAGCTCGTTATAGGTGCGCTCCTGCTCCTCCAGCCGCTCCCGCGCGCGCTGTTGCTCGTCGCGCAGACTGAGCGGCTTGCGGCGGGTGTAGCGGTTGACGCCCTGGTTCATCAGGGCGTGCGCCGCATCCAGCACGTTTTCCACCGCTTCCTCGCCGTAACGGTCCTCGCAGCGGGAGATGTAGGTCTTGGCGAATTCCAGGTAATTCAGAATTCCTTCGGCATCGGTCCATTGCCGGAACAAATTGTTGTTCTTGAAGAAATGATTGTGGCCGAAGCAGGCATGCGCCATCACCAGCGTCTGCATGGTCATGGAGTTCTCCTCCATGAGATAGGCGATGCACGGATTGGAATTGATGACGATTTCATAGGCGAGATTGCGCAAGCCGTGCCGGTAGAGAAGCTCGTCCCGAGCGAAATTCTTGCCGAAGGACCAATGCCGGTACATCAACGGCAGCCCGACGGAGGAATAGGCGTCGAGCATCTGCTCGAAGGTAATCACCTCGATCTGGTTGGGGTATATATCGAGCTTCAGCTCCTTGAGCGCGATTTCGCCGATCATGTCGTGGGCGCGCTGCAACCGGTCGAAATTCCAGCCCGACTCCTGGGCGATGCTGGCGGCGGCGCTCATACGGCGCTCCCCTGCCGGGCGCGGGCCGTGCCGCCGCGCACGAACAAGTCATGGAACACGGGAAAGATCTGGCCACGCTCGGAGACTTTGCGCATCGCGATCGGCTGCCCGATCCGTACCAGCGCCTCATAGGTGCGCCACAGATCGGTGAGCAGTCCGCCCCCGTCCGGGCCCCCTACTTCCAGATAGGCGAAATACCGGCAGAGCGGCAGGACGTTCTGCTTCAACAGCCGCGCCACCTTGGCATTGTCCGCCGCGGTATTGTCACCGTCCGAGGCCTGGGCCGCATAGATGTTCCATTGATCGCGCGGGTAGCGCGCCGCAACCACCCGCAGCATCTCCTCGAACGCCGTGGAGACGACGGTGCCGCCGGTCTCCCGGCTCATGAAAAAGGTTTCCTCATCCACCTCGCGCGCGAGATGGGTATGGCGGATGAAAACCAGCTCCACGTTCTTGTAGCGGCGTTGCAGGAACAGATAGAGCAGCTTGAAGAAGCGCTTGGCCAAGTCTTTCATGTGCTCGGTCATCGAGCCTGAAACGTCCATCAGGCAGAACATCACGGCCGAGGTGACGGGCTGCGGAACCGGCTCGAACCGGTTGTAGCGCACGTCCACGGGGTCGATGAACGGGATGCGGCGGCTGCGCCGGCGGTGCTCGTCGAGCAGCGCTTGCAGCGCGTCGCGGCGCTCGGCATCTCCGGGGGAAGCCTCGCGGAGGTCCTTGGAGGAATCGTTCGCGGCATCCGCTTTGGTCAAAGCCTCCATTTCCGCGGCGGCCGCCAGGATGTCGGCAAGGCGCGGCCGTTTCAGAGCGGTCCGGCGGGCCAGGCTGTTCTGCATGGTTTTCTTGACGTTGAGATTGGTGACGGCGCCGCTTGTGGAGTGCCCGGCCCGGACATAGGCGAAGCTGTCGGAGGATTTCATCTGCTTGCGCAAAAGATCGGGCAGCTCCAGATCGTCGAAGAAAATATCGAGGAATTCGTCCTGGCTCAGCGCGAACTGGAAGGCATCCTCGCCGCCGCCATCCTCCGAGGCTTCCCCGCCGCGGCCGCCGCCTTCCTGTGATGGCCGCTTAATCCTGTCTCCTTCCTCATACTGCTTGTTGCCGGGCAGGACGTGATCGCGCTCGCCCTGCTCGGTAGAATGCCGGATCTGCGGCTCCTGAAGCCGGTCGGTGCGGACCCATACCTGCTCCTCCTCACCCATGTCTGCGATCTTTCGCCGGCCGGAGACGTTGCGCACGGCTTCGGTCAGCTCCTTCTTCGCCCGGCGGATGAACCGCTGGCGGTTCGGGTGGCTTTTGCCTTGCGGGTTGAGGCGGCGATCAATGATGTTCATCGGTCAGGGACCATTCCTATCCGGCCTGCTTCACGCGCATATACCATTCCACAAGCCGCTTCACCTGCCGCTCGGTATAGCCGCGCGCGACCATGCGCTCCAGGAATTCCGTGTGCTTGCGCTCGGTTTCCACCTCCTTCTTGCTGCCGAAGCTGATCACCGGCAGCAAATCCTCCACCTGGCTGAACATCCGCCTTTCGATCACCTCGCGGATCTTTTCATAGGAAGTCCAGGACGGGTTTCTGCCATCGTTGCGCGCGCGGGCGCGCAGGGCAAACTTGACCACCTCGTTGCGGAAATCCTTCGGATTGGCGATCCCGGCCGGCTTTTCGATCTTCGTCAGCTCCTGGTTGAGCTGCTCTCGGTCCAGGAGCTGGCCGGTATCGGGGTCCTTGAAGTCGAGGTTTTCAATCCAGGCATCGGCGAAGTCCAGGTAGCGGTCGAACAGGTTCTGCCCGTAATCGTTGTAGGATTCGAGATAAGCCTTCTGGATCTCGTTGCCGATGAACTCGGCATAGCGCGGCGCCAGCGTACCCTTGATGAAGTCCAGATACTGCTTTTCCCTTTCATCGCCGAACTGCTCGCGCTTGATCGCCTGTTCCAGCACCCACATCAGATGCACCGGGTCGGCGCCCACCTCACGGGAATCGTAGTTGAAGGTGGCGGACAGCACCTTGAAGGCGAAGCGCGTGGAAATGCCGTCCATGCCCTCATCGACCCCGGCGGCGTCGCGATATTCCTGCATGGTCTTGGCGTTCGGCTCGGTATCTTTCACGTTTTCGCCGTCATAGACCCGGAGCTTGGAGAACAAATTGCTGTTGGGGTGCGGCCGCAGCCGGGAAAGCACGGCAAAGCGCGCCAGCATCTCCAGCGTGCCGGAGGCACAGGGCGCCTCCCCCAGTTCGCTGCCGCGGATCAGCTTCTGGTAGATCTGCTGCTCCTCGGTCGCCCGCAGGCAATAGGGTACCTTCACGACGCAGATGCGATCGATAAAGGCTTCGTTGTTCTTGTTGTGCTTAAAGGATTGCCATTCCGCTTCGTTGGAATGGGCCAGGATCACG
>JAJYAF010000069.1 GCA_021779655.1 Pseudomonadota bacterium | reverse complement strand
CAGAGGACGATATCATCGTAACTGGCGAAATAAAGGCAGCGACACGGATATTGCAAATTACGCTACACGACCATGTCATTGTCGCCAATGGCCGCTGGTTCAGCCTGCGCCAGAATGGCATGCTATAGCAGGTCTCATCGCACCTGATTTCATTTGGATGATCCAGGCGAGGATAAGACTGAAGTTGCAGCCTGCGGCGGCAAGAATTGCGTTCGTGGCGCCGCCATCTGGTCCCTTCAAATGGTGAGGGGCGATTCGAGCCAGAGTGAAAATACTCTAAAATCGCGGCTTGACAGCGCCGATGAAAATCCGGCACGGCATATGAAATAGATTGAAAACGAGGCATGTCGGAATCGCTTCCCCCCGCCGCGCTTGTCGTGGAGAACATTCATAAACGCTTCGGCCCGGTTGAAGTGCTGAAGGGCGTCTCCGTTACCGCGCATGAGCAGGATGTCATTGCCATTCTCGGAAGTTCGGGCTCCGGAAAAAGCACGTTTCTGCGCTGTATCAATCTGCTGGAAATGCCCGACGCCGGTCGCGTGATCGTCAAGGGCGAGCTGATCGAGATGGAGGAAGGCAGGCATGGCCGCAGGCCGGTCAGCCGCAAGCAGGTGGAGCGCCTGCGCTCGCGCCTTGCCATGGTATTCCAGCAGTTCAACCTCTGGGCGCACATGACGGTGCTGCAAAATGTCATCGAGGCGCCTGTTCACGTGCTCGGCCTCGATCGGAAATCCGCCATCGCCTGCGCCGAAGCCATGCTGAAAAAAGTTGGCCTTTCCGACAAGCTGAACGCCTACCCCGCGCAGCTTTCGGGCGGGCAGCAGCAGCGTGTCGCCATCGCCAGGGCGCTCGCCATGGAACCGGAGGTGATGCTGTTCGACGAACCAACCTCCGCGCTCGACCCGGAGCTGGTGGGCGAGGTGCTGAAGGTGATGCGCGATCTTGCGAAGGAAGGCCGTACCATGCTGGTCGTCACCCATGAAATGGGTTTCGCGCGCGAGGTCTCAAGCCGGGTGATGTTCCTGCACCAGGGCCTGACCGAGGAGGAAGGGCCGCCCGAGGAGGTTTTCAGCCACCCTAAATCCGAGCGTTTTCGGCAGTTTCTGTCTTCCACCCTGAGGCATTGAAGCAAGCTCGAACGCAGCGGGGCACGGCTGATCCTCGCCGGTGACGACCGCCAATTTGCATCCGTGTACCGTGGCGGGATGTTCAGCGCGCTGGTGGAGCGGCTGGGGGCAAGCGAGCTGACGGAGGTACGCCGGCAGCGCCAGGCGTACCAGGCCAAGGCCAGCCTCCAGATAGCTCCGCCACACATGATGCTGACGCCGCGTACTTTGCTTACGCAGAGTCACCGTAACACCCTCCCATATTGTTGAACGCCTATTTCCTCAGCGCCGGTATGTGCTCGCGCAGCACTTGATTGATGCGGGTTTGCCAGCCCGAGCCGCTATCCTTGTAAGCTTGCAGGACATCAGGATCGAGCCGCAGGTTTTGACTCACCTTTTTGTTTTCCTTCGCCGGCCGGCCACGGCTGCGCCGTAGTAATTCTTGCGCTGCCTTCTCGCCGATGAAGCGCGGCAGCACTTCGGCGGCCGGGCGGGCCTTGGCGAACGCCTCGGCCGTCACCTCTGGATTTTCAGCATCGGGCCGCGATGCGCGGCCACGGTCACGGATTTTGTTCATAGCGCTTTACCTCTTTCACGTTTGCCTTTCTCGGACTGATGACGCGCAAATCTTCCCCGCGCGGGGTGACGACCGCGATATGCAGCCGGCGACCGATCAAGCCCCACAACTGCAAACCGCACCTCGCCGTAATCTTGACGGTCATCTTCAATGACCCGAACCGACTCCCAATCGAGTTCGCTTACAAGGTCGAACGACAACCCGCGCTCGGCGATGTTGCGCTCGTTCTTTTTGGGATCGTAGGTGATAACCATTTATTTTATGTTGCAACGGAAAATCGGGTATGTCAAATTTTTTCGTTGCCACGAAAAATCCGGGCGCGTGCCATAAGTCAAGAGTTTCGGGATTTCCGTAAAGTATGATCGTATTTTAAGTGGAATGAGGTGGCAGTATCGGCAGGCTAATCACCTACGAGTGGCGAACCAAGCAAGCGCTTCAGCCTGGGCACGCTCAATCCAGGCCGCCTTTTCATCCGTGTAGGCATGCGAATCATTAGGGAACAGGTCGCGGGCGCGGCGCTTTTCATGTTCGTATGCGTGCGCCTCGTTCGGATGGGCACGCAAATAGTCCCTGAAGGCGAGATGCCGGACGATATGCGGCGATTCCGCCGTGAAAAAATGAAGTTGGACAATCCTATTCCCACCCTCATTAGACATTGCGCAATAGCGTCTTCCGGTAATACCGAGTTCGCCGTACCAACTGTATCCCAGTGATTCCACGAGCGAACGCTTTCGATCAAACTCATCTAAGTTGGTGACGATCGGCATTAGATCAATGATTGGTTTGGCAGCCAGACCTGGCACGGACGTTGAACCGATATGATGCACTGTCACGAGCGTTGACCCAAGCACATGCAGGCCAGCTACATATTTGGCTGCCATTTCTGGCCATGCCGGATCGTAGCGCGTTAGAAGGACAGGGATGGGCGGTGGTATGCCGGCATCTTATGTTCTGGCGCCACCGTTTCAAAATACGAAAGTCAAGAGTTTCGGAAAGAACACCTGAACCCGCTGAATCAGAAGGTTATTCTTTCCAAAAGATATGACCGAAACTAAGCCCCCTGCCCGCCTCCTTGGCTATGCCCGCGTCAGCACAACGGGCCAGACCCTCGATGCCCAGCATCATTTCTGAAACGCCAGGAAATGATTCTCCGCCTTCCGAAAGATGAAAATCAGCACGAAGGAAATACAGGCATAGAGAAGCGCCGCTATGATGAAAGCCGCGAACGGGTTGTAGGTCGCCGAATAGGCGTCGTTGGCGATTTTCAGAATATCGGGCACCGTGGCGGTGAATGCCAGCGTGGTCGCATGCAGCATCAAAATCACTTCATTGCTGTACGCCGGGAGTGCCCGGCGCAGCGCGGCCGGAATGACAATCCGCCGGTATAGCTTGGGCGTGGAAAAGCCGAGCGAGCGTGCCGCGTCCACCTCGCCCGGCGAAGTCTCGCGGATCGCACCGGCGAAAATCTCGGTCGTATAGGCACCGGTGTTCAGCCCGAAGGCGAGGATCGTGCAGTTCAACCCGGAACGGAAGAAATGACTGAGAAACTCCGTATGCCGCACGAAATCCAAACCATAGACACCGGTATAAATGATCAGGAGCTGTACGTAGAGCGGCGTGCCGGTAAAGACGAAGCAGTATAGCCAGACCGGCGCGCGCAGGGCGAAATATTTCGCGTTGCGGATAATCGCCAATGGCAACGCCAGACAGAAGCCGATGATGAGCGCCAGAACCAGGAGCCACAGCGTCATGGCTACACCGGTCATGCCGTAGCCGTCTGAATATAGAAACGCCCTGCCGTATTGCTGGATGATGGCGATCAAAACTCAACCTTCCGGATGCCCACGCTGTAACGGCGCGTAAGATGGAATTGCGCCAGCCGGCTGATGGAGGAGAGAAACAAATAGATCAGTCCGGCGATGGCGTTGAAGAAAAAGGTCCGGAACGTCGCCTCTCCGGCGCTTTGCGCGGCTTTCACCACATCCGCCAGCCCGATCAGCGAGACCAGTGCGGTCGATTTGAGAATCACCTGCCAGTTATTGGCAAGGCCGGGCAGCGCATAACGCATCATCTGCGGGAACAGAATACGCCGGAACGCCAGAAACGGCCCCATACCATAGGCCCTCGCCGCTTCCATCTGCCCTTTCGAAACCGCCATGAAAGCGCCCCGGAAGGTCTCGGTGAAGTACGCGCCGTAAATGAAGGCAAGCGTCATCGCCCCGGAGATGAAGGGGTCCAGGTTTATTTCGTCGAGATTGAAATAATCGCAGAAATCGTTCAGCCAGATCTGAAGCGAATAGAAAATCAGCAGCATCAACACCAGATCCGGCACGGCACGGATGAGCGTGGTATAGGCGGTGGCGATGCCAAAAAGCACCCGGCTCTTGGAGAGCTTCGCCGAGGCTCCGAGAAGTCCCAGCATGAAGGAACCGAACAGCGCGAGCAGAGACAGTTCAACGGTCGTGACGGCGCCGGAAAATATCTGCGGCCCGAAGCCGTCTAGTGAAAGCATCCAGCCTCCGCGAGAACCCAGCCGGAGCCGGTCCCGTAAACGAAACCGGCTCCGGGCTTGTCAGCCTTCTGGTTAGTAGATATTGAAATTGAAATATTTCGCTTCGATTTCCTTGTATTTTCCGCTGGCATGCAGTTCGGCGATCGCCTTGTCGATCGCGGCCTTGAGCTCCGGCTCGTCCTTGCGGATGCCGATTGCGATATAGGAGCCCAGCACGTCTTTAGGATCGTAGGTGACATCGCCGCCGAATTCGAAATCCTTGCCCTGCGGTGTCTTCAGGAACCCGTAATCCGCTTCCACCGAATCCTGTAATGAGGCATCCAGCCGGCCGGAGAGCAGATCTGCGTAAACCTGGTCCTGCCCGGGATAGGAAAACACCTTGACCCCGGCCGGCTTCCAGTAGGTGTTTGCATAGGTTTCCTGGATCGTGCCGGCTTCCACACCCACTGTCTTGCCTTTCAGGCTCTGCACAGTCGGCCGGAGTCCGGAGCCTTTCTTCACGATCAGGCTGGTTGGCTCGTTATACATTTCAGAAGAGAAATCGATCTGCTTCTGGCGCTCCGGCGTCACTGTCATCGAGGAAAGGATCGCATCGAACTTGTGCGCCTGGAGCGCCGGGATAATGCCGCCGAAGCCCTGGTTGATGAACACGCATTTCACCTTCAATTCGGCGCAGATGGCCCGGCCGAGATCGATATCGAAACCGACGAATTGACCGCTGGGCGACAGGCTTTCGAACGGCGGATAGGTCGCGTCCACGCCGAACCTGATTTCCTTGAAGGTTTTTGCCTGTGCCGGCAGTTGCAAAACTGCCAGCGCCATGCAGGCAAGCGCCACGGACGTTAGAAATTTCCTCATAAGCATCTCCAAAATTTCGCACCCCGCCTGGGCGAGGCGCGAAAAACGCCGCCACCTTGGGGCCACGCATCAGCATGGCCTCTTTCAGAAGCGGTTGCAACAAATCTAACATCTTCTGCCCCGACAAATCGGGGAATTCCGCTTCGGTTACCGGAAATTATCCTTGGCCTGCCGCAGCCGCTTCAGACTGGACGCATCCAGGGCGCGCAGGAAGGGGTTGCTCGCCAGCTCGGCGCCGAGCCGGACCGGCAAAGTCGGCTTGCCTTCCCGGCGCAGGGCCTCCACCTCCTTCACGCGCGCTCGCAGCGCGGGATTGTCCGGATCGACAGAAAGCGCGAACCGCGCGTTGGACTGGGTGTATTCGTGCCCGCCGCAAACCAGGGTCTCCTTCGGCAGTTCGGCGAATTTCTGGAGGCTTTCATACATATCGTCGGCCGTGCCTTCGAACAGCTTGCCGCAGCCCAGGCTGAACATCGTATCGCCGCAGAACAGCAGACCGCCGTCTGGAAAGTAATAGGCGACATGCCCGAGGGTGTGCCCCGGCGTATCGATCACCCGCGCCCTGGCCGCCCCGAAGGGCACTTCGTCGCCTTCATGCACCGCAACATCCAGCTTCGGGAGCCGATGCGCGTCGGCGGCGTTGCCGACGATCCGTGCCCCGTATCTGCGGGCAAGCTCCGGCGCGCCGTCGATATGGTCGGGATGGTGATGCGTGAGAAAAATCGTGTCGAGCCTGCCGCCCCGCGCCTCGATCGCGGCGATCGCGGGTGCCGCCTCCGCTGGGTCGACGATGCCGAGCCTGCCGCTCTGGCTTTCCGTCAACAGCCAGGAATAATTATCGGCCAGCATCGGGATAAGCGTCGCCGTAACGGTCATGGATAGCTCCTTTTTCCGTTTCGCGTTATATATAGCGCGAATGGCCATCGATGCGCGAGACGTGGCGGAATTTTATGCCAGCACGCTGGGCGGCCTTACCGCCAGCCTGCTGCGTGGCAAGCTCCACCAGCTATGGCCGGACTGCGCCAAGCTTTCCATCCTCGGTCTCGGCTATACCGGCCCCTGCCTGCGGCAGTGGCGGCAGGTGGCGGCCCGTACCGTCGCCGTCTCCCCGCCGGGTTTCGGCCCTTGTCCGTGGCCCCCCGGCCGGGCGAGCCTGAGTTGCAGCGCCGACGAGGACTCCCTGCCTTTTCCCGATCTTTCCTTCGACCGCATCCTCTTGCTGCACGGCCTCGAACACGCCGGCAACGCGCGGCAGACATTGCGGGAGGCATGGCGGTTATTGAAGGATGACGGGCGGTTGATCGTCGTGGTTCCCAACCGCCGGGGTGTCTGGACCCATTGGGAGAATAATCCGTTCGGCCAGGGCGAACCCTATTCCCGGGGGCAGCTTGCCCGCCTGCTCATCAGCCGGTGCTTCCAGGTCGAATATCAGGGCTTCGCCCTGTCCGCTCCGCCGCTCAACTGGCGCCTGAACCTTAAAACCTTCGGGTTTCTGGAGCGGCTGGGCGGCTTCCTCGCGCCGCAATTCGCCGGCCTTACCATCGCGGAAGCAACCAAGGACCTGCACGCCGTCATACCGGTTCAACGCCAGCCGGCGCGCCGGCGGGTCATGGTGGACGCGAGCCGCTGACGCAACTTTCCCCGCCCCACGAAAAAGGGGGCCGAAGCCCCCTTTCCCGCTTTAGCCGCCAAGCTAATTTCAACAGCGTTCTTTAGCAGACGATTCACGGCTCAGGTTTGACGCATGATCGCGTCAACCTGAACCGATCGCGCGCTTAAGCGGAATAATACATTTCGAACTCAACCGGATGCGGCGTGTGCTCGAAGCGGTACACTTCCTTCCATTTCAGTTCGATATAGCTTTCGATCTGGTCCTGGGTGAATACATCGCCCGCCGTCAGGAACTCGTTATCGGCTTCCAGCGCGCCCAGAGCCTCGCGCAGGCTGCCGCATACCGTTGGAATTTCCTTCAATTCCTCCGGCGGCAGATCGTACAAATCCTTGTCCATCGGGTCGCCCGGGTGGATCTTGTTCTTGATGCCGTCGATCGCCGCCATGGCGATGGCGGCATAGGCGAGATAGGGATTTGCCGTCGGATCGGGGAAGCGCACTTCCACACGCTTGGCCTTGGGGCTTGCGGTATAGGGAATGCGGCAGGAAGCGGAGCGATTGCGGGCGGAATAGGCCAGCAGCACCGGCGCCTCGAAGCCCGGAATCAAGCGTTTGTAGCTGTTCGTGGAGGGGTTGGTGAAGGCATTGATCGCCTTGGCGTGCTTGATGATGCCGCCGATCGCATACATGCAGGTCTCGGAAAGGTCCGCATAGCCATTGCCCGCGAAAAGCGGCTTGCCTGCTTTCCAGATGGAAATATGCGTGTGCATGCCGGACCCGTTATCGCCATAGATCGGCTTCGGCATGAAGGTCGCGGTCTTGCCGTAGGAATGCGCGACATTGTGGATGCAGTATTTATAGATCTGCATCTGGTCGGCCATCTTGGTCAGCGTGTTGAAGCGCGTGCCGAGCTCGTGCTGGGATTGCGCGACCTCGTGGTGGTGCTTCTCGATCGGCAGGCCCATTTCGCCCATGGTGGTGAGCATTTCTGCGCGCAGGTCAGAATCATTGTCCACCGGCGGCACCGGGAAATAGCCGCCTTTCACCACCGGGCGGTGCCCCATATTGCCTTCCGGATAATCCTTCATCGAGGCGCCGGGGCCCTCGATGCTATCGAGCTGATACATGCCGAAATTGCCGCCGGTGCCGAACTTCACGGAATCGAAAACAAAGAACTCCGCTTCCGCACCGATGAACACGGTATCGCCGATACCGGTGGATTTCAGGTAGGTCTCCACGCGCTTGGCGGTGGAGCGGGGATCGCGGGAATAGCTCTGGCCGGTCGCCGGCTCGATGATATCGCAGAACAGGATCAGGCTCGGCTTCGCCGCGAACGGGTCCAAAACCGCCGTCTCCAGGTCGGGCTTCAGGATCATGTCGGACTCGTTGATCGCCTTCCACCCGGCTATGGAGGAACCGTCGAACATGAAGCCGTCATTCAGCGCCTCGGCATCCACGGTGCTGATGTATTGCGCCGTATGCTGCCATTTGCCTCTGGGGTCAGTGAATCGCAGATCAACGAACTCAACCCCGTGTTCCTTGATCATGTTCATGATTTTTGTCACGCCACCGTCGCTATCAGCAGGCTTTCTAGCCATCCCTGTACCCTCGTTTCGATGAATTGATTCGATGAATTTCGAGTTGGGCGTGAGGCCGCCCCCGCCCGACCTCTGATGTCCAGCAAATTCTTGCGGCGGTCAACCGATCTCGTCCGACCAATCCGCCATTATGGCAAAAAAGACGCCCGAACGGAAAGACCCCTCGCCGCCGGGTTTGCGGCGCGCTTTGCGGTCAGATCGCCGCATCGCCTTTCTCCCCGGTGCGGATGCGGATTACTTCTTCGACCGACGAGATGAAGATCTTGCCATCCCCGATCCGGCCAGTGCGCGCCGCATTGGTAATCGCCTCCACTGCCCGCTCCACGACGGAATCCTCGCAAACCACCTCGATCTTCACCTTGGGCAGAAAATCCACCACGTATTCGGCACCGCGATAGAGCTCGGTATGCCCCTTCTGCC
>JAJYAF010000068.1 GCA_021779655.1 Pseudomonadota bacterium | reverse complement strand
CGAAGGATCTCACCGGCGGCACGCTCCTGGTCACGCCGCTGCTCGGCGCGGATGGCGAGGTCTATGCGGTGGCGCAGGGCTCGCTGGTCACCGGCGCCATCACCGCGTCCGGCACCAACAGCACGTTCACCCAGGGCGTGCCCACCGTCGGCCGGATCGCCAACGGCGCGCTGGTCGAGCGCAAGGTGGATTTCACCCTGGCTGCCGAGACCAGTCCCAGCCTGGAGCTGCGCAATCCGGACTTCACCACGGCGGAGCGGATCGCGGCGGCGGTGAACGATTCGCTGGGTTACGGGGTTGCCTCCGTCAGCGATCCGCGCACCGTCAGCCTCAACCTGGCCGGCCGCGACGTGGTGAGCGCGCTAGCCGCCATCGCGGATCTGCCGGTCACGCCCTCCACCCCGGCCACCGTGGTCGTGGACGAGGCCACCGGCACCATCGTCATCGGGGCCGATGTGCGGGTGAGCGAAATCGCCATCGCGCAGGGCAATCTGACAATCCAGGTAACCAACACGCCGGCCATCAGCCAGCCAGGGCCGTTCTCCCGCGGAACCACCGTCTCCACCGCCACCACCAGCATCGCGGTCAGCAAGGGTCCCAACAGACAGCTGGCCATCCTGGATGGCGGCGTGAGCCTTCAGCAACTGGTCTCCGGGCTGAACTCGCTCGGCGTGGCGCCGCACGACATGATCAGTATCCTGCAAACCATCAAGGCTTCCGGCGCGCTGCAAGCCAATCTGATTGTACAATGATCAACCTCGCTCCCCTCTCCACCCCCCTCTCCGCTACCGTCTCCGCCTCCACCTCCGTCCGCGCGCCGCACGCGGCCAGCCCCGCCGCGCTCAAAAGCCAGGCGGCGGCGTTCGAGACCATGGCGATCAGCCAGCTTCTGGCGCCGATGTTCGATACGGTGGGGCCTCCGGACGCGCAGTTCGGCGGCAGTTCGGCGGAAAAAACCTGGCAGCCCTTCCTGGTGGAGGCGATCGCGCGGCAGATGGAGGCCGATGGCGGGCTTGGTCTTGCTAACCAGATCGCAACCGCTTTGCAGGCAAAACCCGTTCAATGACCACACCCGCTTGCACCTGGCAGGAGGCTGCCGGCCATCTCGCCGAAACGCTGCGGCAGGAGAACACGGCGCTTGCCGCGCAGGATTTCGCCGCCGCCGCCGCCCTGCTCGCCCAAAAACGCGCCGCCGCCACGGCGTTCGAGGCGCTTGCCGCCGCCCGGCCGCCCGGCCTGTCCGCCGCGACGATCCACGAAACCGCGACCCGCCTGGAGCAGCTTGCGGCGGAAAACCGCGCCCTGCTTCGCCAGGGAATGGAAATCCAGACGCGGGTGCTCGGCATCATCGCGGAGGCCATCGGCGCGGCGGGCGGCCCGGCCTCGCCCGGCTACGGCAGCAGCGGCAGGTCGGCGCCGCGGCCGAACAGCGGCGCCGTCAGCCTCTCCGCCAAAATTTAAGAAGCGCCGTATCGGCGCGCGCTTTTTCTCCCCCACCCCTGGATGCCGGCGCCGCGCCGTGCCATGTATCCACGATGGGGCGGCGGCTTGACCCTGCGCGGACAATTCGGGGGGTGGTATTAAGGGTTGGCAGGGCCATGAGGCGGAATGACGCGACGATGAAGCACTGGCGGGCAGACGGCAGGAGGCCGCCGGCGGACGCCACGATGCCCACGGGCCGGGAGGCCAAAAGCCTTTTTCCGTACTGTTTTGGGCCACAGAGTCGCCCCAATGGTCCGGCTGAATGGCGCCCATGATCATCGAACCCCTTTCCAAGAGCTACCCCGAAACCCAGCCGGACGCCCCGCTGATTTCCGTGGTGGTGCCGGTCCATAACGAGGCGCCGAATCTCGCCCCGCTGATCGCCGCCATCGGCGCCGCGCTTGGCGGCCTCGCGCATGAGATCGTCTATGTCGACGACGGCAGCGCCGACGCCACGCCGCAAATCATGGCCGGGCTCGCGGCCGAGCTGCCTTCGCTGGTGCATATCCGGCACCGCGTGAGCTGCGGCCAGTCCGCCGCGATCATCACCGGGGTACGCGCCGCGCGCGGCCTGTTCATCGCCACGCTGGACGGCGACGGCCAGAACGACCCGGCGGATATTCCCGCCATGCTCGAAGCCGCGCTGGCCGCCGAGGCCCAAGGGCCGAAGCCGGTGCTGATCGCCGGCCACCGCACCCGCCGCCGGGATTCCGAGGCCAAGCGCTGGGGCTCGAAAATCGCCAACGCGGTGCGCAGCCGGATACTGGGAGACGGCACGCCCGATACCGGCTGCGGGCTGAAACTCTTCCGCCGGCAGGCGTTCCTGGAAATGCCGCAATTCGACCACATGCACCGGTTCATGCCGGCTTTGTTCATCCGCGCCGGCGGGCACGTGGTTTCCGTTCCCGTGCGGCATCATCCGCGGGCGCATGGCGCCTCACATTACGGCACCTGGGACCGGCTGAAGGTCGGCATCGTCGATCTGTTCGGCGTCGCCTGGCTGCAACGGCGCTGGAAGCGCCCGGAGATCGAATCCAATCCATGAGCCAGGCGCAACTGCAAACCGGCGCCTCCGGCGCCACCGTGGCGGTGGCCGGCAAAGCTTTCAAGCCGGCACTGCTGGCCGGGGCGATGATCATCATCGCCTTCTGCCTGCCGCTCTTCGGCGCCGGTACCGCGCAATCGGCGCTGACCCGCCTGGTGTCCGAAGGCGGCACGCGCGGGCCGGTCCTGTTCCTGCTGCTGGCCACCGCGCTCACCGCCGTCGGGCTGCCCCGGCAGATTCCCGCTTTCGTCGCCGGCTATGCGTTCGGCCCGTGGGACGGGGCGGGGATAGCGCTGCTCTCCCAGGTGCTGGCCTGCGCGATCGATTTTTCCTGGTCGCGGCTGATGGGCCGCGGCTTCGTCATGCGCCGTTTCGGCCCGGCTTTGCGGCGGATCGATTCCACCCTGGCGGCCCGCCCTTTCATCGCCACGCTTGCTTTCCGGCTCATGCCGGTGGGCAGCAATATCCTGCTTAATCTCGCGGCCGGGCTATGCTCGGTCCGAGCGCTGCCCTTCATCACGGCTTCGGCCATCGGCTTCGTTCCGCAAACGCTGATTTTCGCCCTGATCGGCCGGGGCAGCGCGCCGGCGCACGGTTTCGTGCTGGCGTTGGGGGTGGCGATGTTCGGGCTTTCGGCGCTTTGCGGTATTCTGCTTCTGCGAAAATACCGGCAGCTTGCGGCCTATCCGTGAAATCGGTCGCTCAAACCTTGGCGTTCGGGACTTTCAATCTTGCCGCGAAGCCGGAATTGCGGCCAAAGGCCTCGGTCACGAAATCGATGAACGCCTGCACCTTTATCGGCACGTGCCGGCCGGGCTGATAAACCACCCGCATCGGCAAAGGCGGGATCTTGTATTCGGGCAGCAGTTTCACCAGCCGGCCAAGGGCCAGCGCCTCCGCCACCAGATAGTCGGGCAGCAGAATCAGCCCCTGGCCGAGCAGCACCGAGGTGAGCAGCGCCACCGTGCTGTTGGTGCGCAGCGTTCCGCTCACCTTGTAATGCCTGGTCTGGCCGTCCGGGCCGGTGAGTTCCCAATCGTCCGTCAGCGGTCCGCCGACATGCAGCAGGCAATTATGCTTGGTCAGATCGTCCGGGTTCCGTAAGGGGCCGTGCGCCTCCAGATAGTCCGGGCTGGCGTAGATGCCGTTTTCAACGTGGTTCAAAAGCCGGGTTTTGGCGCCCGAATCGGGCAGGTTGCCCATCACGATGGCAACGTCGACATTTTCCTCGATCACGTCGACGAACCGGTCCCTCAATGTCAGGTCGATCGTCACGTGCGGATAGCGCTCGGTGAAGCGGGGCAGATGAGACGCCAGCGGGCCGCCGCCAAAGGAAAGCGAAGCGCTGATGCGCAGCACGCCACGCGGAACGCCCCGCCATCGCCCCGCCATCGATTCCAAATCATGAAACTGGTGGAGCAGCTCCGCGCAGCGTTCATACACCTCATGGCCGATATCGGTCAGGGAGACATGGCGGGTCGTGCGGTTGAACAGCCGGACATCGAGCCATTCCTCCAGAAAGCGCACATGCTTGCTGATAACTGTGGGAGAAACAGTGAGCTGCCGCGCGGCCTCGGAAAAGCTGCCGGTCTGCGCAACCTTAACGAAGGCGGTGATTTCGGTGAGCCGATCCATGGATTACGAACGTTTGGTTCATAGTTTTTGACAAATTTCCGCGGTTATCGCAGTGCAGCAAAAGCCCTATCTAGGCATCATCAACACGGCGTTCACACGCTCGCGGTGAAGTATGTAGTCTAAAAAAGGATATTGTCATGCGTTTTCTTGCGTCAGCCGCGTTTGTCGCGGCGCTAGCCTGGGGCGGTTCCGCCATGGCGCAGGGTGGTCCCACGCCGGGGGCCTGTAATCAAGCCCTTTGCTCCTTCCCGACCGGCCATGGTGCCGGAAGCGGCGCCGGGAGCCAGTCCCAGCTTGCCAAGCAGCTGCGCCAGGAAGGCTATGGCGGGATCCAGATAACCGCGTATGAGCCCAATTGGGCGAACCCGCGTCCGGTTCTTATCCCGCCGCCGTCGGATTCCGCGCAGGTTCCCGTCCATAAGGGCTGAAATGGCCCCATAAAACGGGACTTATACCAGCCCGCCAATTCATTGACTCTATCAGACAGGTGGCGGGCTGGTATAAGGCTTTGATTTCGCGCGCGGCCGCCCCGCCAACCCCGCGCGCATACCAATCCGCGTTTTCGCGGATTGGTATTAGAGCGAAAACGCCCCCTGGCAGGCACCGAGGAATAAAACAGGCCCGAATAAAAGCGGATAAATAATTCCAGCCATAGGCCGGTGGTATCGATCGCGCGCCGCGCGCGCGTCGGCCGGCGAAGGGGTTGTTCTGATGTTCGCGCTTCTTATTTCTTCCGCGAAAGCGTTTTGGCGCGATCGGATTACAAACAATTAATTCAGGGTTTTGGAAAAATTTGGCAAATGTCGCCGGCCGGCGGCCGAATTGTCTGGGCAGGAGGCGACACCACTTCACAACTATGTCTTGATCGATAAGGATAATATCATGCGTTTTCTTGCATCAGCCGCTTTTATCGCCTTGCTTGCAGGGGTTGCTCCCGCCATCGCCCAGGTTGGCCCTCCCCCGGGGACCTGCACCCAGGTCATTTGCCCGTTCCCGACCACCCATGTCACCGTCAATGGGGTGGAGAGCCAGTCCCAGCTCGTCAAGCAGCTGCATGAGGAAGGCTACACCCACATCCGGATGAGCGATACCATACCCAATTGCAATACGCCGCGCCCGGATCTGACAATGCCCACCTCCGACCTGGAGCACACGCCCGTGCATAAGGGCTGGAACGGGACCGCGATGATGAACGGCAATCTGGTGAGCATCTTCGTCGATTAAACCCTGATCACCCAGCCGAGGGATGAAAATCGCCTCGGCTGGGTGGATGCGCGGCGGGAATTCGCTGCCTGATTCAGGCGGCCGAAATCTTATGATACGCCCTGCCGTGATAAATCAGCCCAGCCGTGGCGCGGCCCAGGGAAATGGCCTTCACGCCACAGAAAAACACACTATGGGTGCCCACTTCCACGACCTGGTCGATCGTGCAGTCAAAGGCGGCGGCGGCGTTTTCCAGCACCGGGGAACCGGTGGCCAGCCGCCGCCATTTTCCCAGCGCGAAGCGCTCCGCCATCGGCAGTTCGCCCACGCTCGCGAACGGGGCCGGCAGGGCCTCGTGCTCATGCGTCAGCACATTGACACAAAGAACGCGCGAGGCATGAAACGCCGCGCTCGATTTGCTTGACCGGTTCATGCAGACCAGCAAGGTCGGCGGATCGTCGGTCACGCTGCATACCGCGGAAGCGGTAAAGCCAACATCGCCTTCCGGTCCGGCGGTGGTGATCACATTCACCGCCGCCCCGAGCCGGGACATCGCTTCGCGATAGCGCGCCTGATCCGCAAGGAAGGAGTCGGTCATTCGGCTTATCCTATGGCGGGAAGGCCTATTTCCGCAAGCCGGCCTATTCCGGCCAGAGCCAGGCGGCGCCACGCACGCCGGAGGAATCGCCATGCGCCGCCTGCACGATGCTGGTGGTGAACTCGTCCCAGTACACGAAAGGCTTCATCAGGGCCGGGAGGTCCGTGTACAGATGCGGCAGGTTGGACAGCCCGCCGCCCAAAACGATGACATCCGGGTCCAGCAGGTTGGTCACCGAGGCAAGCGCCCGCGCCAGCCGCTCGGCGTGCCGGGAAAGGGCGGCCTTCGCCGCCGCGTCACCCTGCCGCGCGCGCGCCAGCACGCCGGTCGCGTCCGTGGCGCCTTCGCCATCCGCCTCGAACGCCAGAGCCGGGCCGGCGACATAGCGCTCGATGCAGCCCCGATGCCCGCAAGGGCAGGGGCGCATCGGCATGTCCGCCGGCGTGATCCAGGGAAGGGGGTTGTGCCCCCATTCGCCGGCAATGCCGTTGCGCCCTTCCACCAAACGGCCATTGACCACGATACCGCCGCCGCAGCCGGTGCCGAGAATCGCGCCGAACACCACCCGCGCGCCGACGGCCGCCCCATCGGTCGCCTCGGAAAGGGCAAAGCAGTTCGCATCGTTGGCAACCCGCACCGGGCGGCCGAGAAAGGCGGCGAAATCCTTATCGAATGGCCGGTTGTTCAGGCTGGGCGTGTTGGCGGTGCGCATCAGCCCGGTCGCCTGGCTTATCGTGCCCGGAATCCCGATACCGAGGCTCGCCGTCGCGCCGATCTCGCTCTCGGCGGCCTCGATCATTCCCTTCAATGCTTCAAGCAGCGACCGGTAATCCCGCGGCGTGGGCATCCGCTTGCGCAGAACGCCGCCGCCGCCGGGGGCAAGGACCACAAGCTCCGTTTTGGTGCCGCCAAGGTCGATGCCGATGCGATAGGTCATGCCGGCAATCTCAACCGAAACGCGCGCTTGCTCAAGCCCGGCCGGCGGCGCAAACTCCAGCCCATGACCGAACGGTTGATCGACGCGCGGTTCATGAAATGCCCGTTGCCGGTCCTTCGCGCCGCCCGCGCCCTGCGCGGCATGGCCGAGGGCGAGAAGCTGCGGGTGCTCGCGACCGATCCGGGCGCGCTCGCCGATTTCCGGGATTATTGCCGGCGTTCCGGCCATGCCCTGATCGGCGCCAGTGAGATCAAAGGCGTTTTCAGCTTCACCGTCCGCTGCAAATCCCCGCCATGACCGTAACGCTCTTCACCCACCCCGCGGCGCTCGCGCATGATACCGGGCGCTTCCACCCGGAATGCGCGGCGCGGATCGTTTCCGTGCTGCGCGCGCTGGAAGCGCCGGAATTCGCGGCGCTGCGCCGGGAATCGGCGCCACTCGCGCCGCTTGAGGCGCTAACCGCCGCCCATGACCCGGCCTTCGTGCGACGGCTTCTGGCGCTCGCGCCACCGCCCGGCGAGCATTATTTCATCGATGGCGACACGGTGGTCAGCGCCGGCACCCTGGAGGCGGCAAGGCGCGCGGCCGGCGCCGCCATGGCCGGGGTGGATGCGGTCATGGCGGCCGACGTCAGCGCCGCCTTCGTCGCCATGCGCCCGCCCGGCCACCATGCCGAGCGCGCGCGCGCCATGGGCTTCTGCCTGTTCAACAACGCCGCCATCGCCGCCCTGCATGCGCGCGCCCGGTACGGCCTGCGCCGCGTCGCGGTGGCGGATTTCGACGTTCATCATGGCAACGGCACCCAGGACATCTTCGCGGCGGACCCCGAGCTGTTCTATGCCTCCTCGCACCAATACCCCTGCTATCCTGGAACCGGAGCCGCCGATGAGCGCGGCATCGCCGGCAACGTGGTGAACGCGCCGCTGCCGCCCGGCGCGGGCGGCGCCGAGTTCCGGGCCGCCTGGGAAGGCGTCATCCTGCCGCAACTCGTGGCGTTCGCGCCCGAACTTCTCATCCTCTCCGCCGGGTTCGACGCGCACGCCGCCGATCCGCTCGCGCAACTGCGCCTGCACGAGCCGGATTTCGCCTGGGTCACCCAGGCCCTGCTCGCCGTCAGCGATCGTTGCTGCCCCGGCCGCGTGGTCTCCCTGTTGGAAGGCGGCTACGATCTCGACGCCCTGGCGGCCTCCGCCGCCGCCCATGTCCGTGGCCTGCTGAGGTTGTGAATTTTTCCCGGCCCGAGTAGGCAGTGGAACGATGTCAGACAAAACCGATTCGGATATCGCGTCCCTCTCTTTCGAGGAAGCGCTCGCGGCCCTGGAGGCAATCGTGCGCGGCCTGGAGGGCGGACAACAAAAACTGGAGGACGCCATCACCGCCTATGAACGCGGCGCCGCGCTCAAGAAGCATTGCGAGGCCAAGTTGGCGGAAGCCGAATCCAGGGTGCAGGCCATCGTCGCCAAGGCGGACGGCTCGCTCGCCCTTGGGAACCCGCTCTGACCATGGCGCTCGATCTGGTTCCCAAGCCCGATTCGCTGACCGAGGCCATGAGCGAAACGGCCCGGCTGGTGGACAATGAGCTCGACGCGCTGCTCCCGGTGCCGGAGACGGCGGAAGCCCGGCTGATCGAGGCGATGCGTTATGCCTGTCTCAACGGCGGCAAGCGGATGCGTGCCTTCCTGGTCATGGAAACGGCGCGGCTTTTCGTGGTCAACCGCACCTGCGCCGCGCGGGTCGCCGCCGCGGTGGAGATGCTGCACGCCTATTCGCTGGTCCATGACGATCTTCCGGCCATGGACAACG
>JAJYAF010000067.1 GCA_021779655.1 Pseudomonadota bacterium | reverse complement strand
CACCAGAACTGTAACCTTGCCACCTGAGAGCATAGACTTGGTACTCAAAAACTAACTGCTCTGGATTTTGATCGGCGTAGGATCATTCCGTCAGCAAACAGCGTGAGTATTTCTGAAGCCGTCCCTCGGTTTCGCATGTGTCAACCAAACAACGCCGTGCCGGCGCCGCGACGCTTACGAAGAGGATGAACCGCGTACTCGTGGTTCCCTGATCGATCGCGCCGATATATTTCGCCATGCGTCACTCCAGGAAGGAAGCGTAGATGAGCGAGAGAAGCAGTGTGACCATGAGCCAGCAGGCCGGCGCCAGCATCGTGCGCTGCCGCGAGAGGATCATCGCATAGCCGGCCTTGAGAAGATTGTTGCTGCCGCTGGCAATCAGAATGGCGGTAACGATCCCCGCCCTGGTGACCATGAATTTTCCGGTGAGCAATGAGAGGATGAACGGGTCGATATCGGAAAAGCCCACGACGAAGCTCAAAACCCGCAAGCCGCCAGCGCCGAAATGTCCGGTGACGAACTGCGTCAGCGCGGCGAAACCCACGAAAAATCCGGCGAAGACGAAGGCGATCGGCAAATCCAGCGGATTACTCGCAACCGGCGGATGCGCCGCCGCTGTCGCTTGCGGCTTTGCCCGGCGTGCCAGCAGAAAGGCAAAGGCGAGCGAGGCGATGCAGAAGCCGCCGAACGGCGGCAGCAATGCAAGCGCCGCATCGGCATGGCCGAGCAGCGCGATGACCGCCAGCAGGCGCGCATACATCATGGCCGACGCAATCACCACCGCGGCAGGCGCCAGCGCCGCATGTTCCGGTGCCGTCCTGGCGGAACGGGCAAGAACCACGGTGGCGGCCGTGCTGGAATACAGCCCGCCAAGCGCGCCGGTAAGCAGCGCGCCGGCGCGGGGAAACAGGTAGCGGTGAGCGAGATAGCCGAGATAGGAAATCCCGGAGACCACCAGCACGGCCATCCATACTTTGGTGTAGGTGACACCGGCCAAACCCAGGATATCCGTGGCTGGCAGCAATGGCAGGATCAAGACGGCCAGGATCAGGAATTCCGCGAGCGTGACGCCTTCCTGAGCCGGAAAGGCGTCGGAGAAATTCCTGATCCAGTCCTGTCCGCCCAGCGCCAGAAGAATCACCACCGCCAGCGCCGCCGATACCGGAGCCGGCACCGTCAGCACGAAGGGGCCGAGCACAAAGGCCAGGATGCCGACGAGGCTTATGAGCAGCGAGGCGTCGCCGCGCTCAAGTTTCTTGCGGTAGTCCAGCGCGAACAGCAGCCCCATCACAGCGAGCCCGACGCAATACGGAACAACCGGCGCGATGCTCCAGAGCACGAAACCGGCGGTGGCGACCAGGGTAATGGTGCGGGTGGTGCCGAAGCCGAGATCGACAGGCGCGCCGGCCGCCAGATTGCGGTGCCGGTAGGCATGCAATTCCAGCCCGATGACGAAAGCCAGCATGACGGTTTCGATGAATCCGGCGAGCAGCGGCGGAATTTGGAGCGGATTCATGCAGCCCGCAAAACCGCCAGTCCCTGTTCCAGATCGGCGATCAGGTCGGCCGGGTTTTCAAGGCCGATATGGAAGCGGGCGATCTCGCCGCCGAACATGCCGGTTCCGGCGGTGCGGGTAATGCTTTGAGCGGTTGGCAGCACCAGGCTTTCATAACCGCCCCAGCTCGCGCCGATACCGAAGAGCCGCAGGGAATCGATCATCGCCACCAGCGCGGTCAACGGGTATTGCGGCTTGAACACGACGCCGAACAGCCCGCTGCCGCCGGTGAAGTCGCGCTTGAAAAATTCATGCCCGGGGCAGGAGGGCAGGGCAGGGTGCAGCACCCGCGCGACTTCGTCGCGGGCCGCGAACCAGCGGGCGATCTCGATGCCGGCGGCATATTGCGCCTTGAGCCGCACGGCGAGCGTCCGCAGCCCGCGCAGCGCCAGCCAGCAATCATCCGGAGAGGCATACTGCCCGAGTTCGAGCGCCCCCTTGCGCAGCCATGCCCAATCCGATTCGCTGTTCACCGTGACCGCGCCGAGAATGAGATCGGAATGCCCGCCGACATATTTGGTCAGCGCCTGGATGGAGACATCCACGCCATGCGTGAAGGGCTGGAAGTGATGGATGCCCCAGGTATTGTCCATGAACAGCTTCGCGCCATGCGCGCGGGCAAGCCGCGCCAGCATCGGAACATCCTGGACCTCGAAGGTGTGGCTGCCGGGGCTTTCGGCGAATATCACCCTCGTATCCGGCCGCAGCAGCGCCGCCAATTCGCGCTCGCCCGCCAGCGGGTTGTAATAGCTGCTGGCAACGCCGAAGCGCGCCAGCGTGGTATCGGCAAAATGCCGGGTCGGGCCGTAAACCGAATCCGGCAGCAGCAGATGATCGCCAGCCTTGAGATAGGCGAGCAGCGGCGTGGTGCAGGCGGCAAGGCCGGAGCCGACGATCTGGCAATGGCTGCCCCCCTCGATTTCCGCAATCGCGCGCTCCAATGCGAAATGCGTTTCGGTGCCGTACAGGCCGTAAAGCTCGACCTGCTCCAGCCGGCGCGACCCCAAGGCCTGTTTGGTGGCGACATCGGGATAAAGCACGGTGGAGCCGCGGACGAGCTTGGGGTTGACATAGCCGTGGGCCTTAACGCTCGCGCGCCCGGTTTGCGTCAGCCGGGTTTCGAACTTCTCTGCCATTCAAACCTCGATCGGGGTGTCATCGCGGCTGCCCCATTCCGCCCAGGAACCATCGTAGAGGGTCGGCTCCGGCAGGCCGGCCAGCACCATGCCCAGGACCAGCACAGCCGCCGTCACGCCGGAGCCGCAGCTGGTGATGACGGGCTTGCTGCCATCGATCCCGGCCTCGGCAAAACGCTGGCGCAGCCGCTCCGGAGGCAGCATTCTTCCGTTTTCAAGAATTTCACCGAAAGGCAGGGATCTGGCCCCCGGAATATGGCCGCTTTTCATGCCCGCGCGCGGCTCCGGCACCGAGCCATTGAAACGCTCCGCCGGCCGGGCATCGAGCAGAATGGCCTCCCCGCTTGCGAGGTTGCGCCGGATATCGTCGATCGTGCGCACCATTTCCGGCCGGAAAGACGCGACAGCATCGGAGCCCGGAGCCGCGACCTTGGGCTTATCTAACAGATCGTTATCAATGTCCCACGTGGAGCGTCCCTGGAAAGCCGGTGTTTTCAAACTATCCGTTAGTATAACTCCGCTCAGAGCATCGCTGTACGAGACCACCGGGCAACCCGCCGCAGTCCAGGCTGGCAAGCCGCCATCCAGCACAACCACGGCATTATGGCCGAACACCCGAAACATCCACCAGACCCGCGCGCTCGAAAAAATGCCGCGCTGGTCATAGATGACGACCGGCGAATAGTTGTTGATACCAAACATTTCCATGGCCGCCGCGAAGGCTTCAGGTTTCGGCAGCATATGCGGTAAATCGGTGGTATCGTCCGCGATTCGGTCGATGCCGAAGAATTGGGCGCCTGGAATATGGGCGGCCTCGAACAGCCTCCGCGCGTCCTTGCCTTCATTCGGCAGGTATAAGCTGGCATCAAGCACCACCGGCGCACCGTTCGGCGCGTCCAGTGCCCGGCGCAGCCATTCCACCGACAGCAGAGGCGCCATTGGCATCAGCCGCGCGCCGCCGAGATCATTGCTCTTACCCGTTGCGCGGCGGAAGATCCCTTCAGAGCTTCCCGCCAGGCATTCTCGGCCACCCGCTGATGCGTGATGATCGCATCATCTGCGCTGGTGACCATGGCAACCCCGGATTGCGATGACGGCGATGCATCGGCATCGAAGGGATTGATCGCAAGCGTGGCGCGCTCGCGCGAGCGCAGCACGGCGAACGGTCCGTTCGGCTCGCCATGCAGCATCAGCCCCAGTTGCAGGCCAATCGGCTCGCTTTCCATCAGCCTGGCGATCAGTTCCATCTCGTGACAGGCGACTTCCCTGGCGGTTTGCCGCAGCTTATCCGAAACCTGCAGGCTCCCGCCCACGCCGTAGAGGAGGAATTTCTCTATCGAGCTGAGGGTAAGGATACCGATGATGGAGGGTTTGCGGCTGGCAAACATGCGTTTGCGGGCGTGCATCACGGAAAGGAGTTGTTCCGCCGCGGCCCGCGCCATGGCGCGTTCCGCCCCGGCGGCGTCCACCGCTTCCTCGAAGATCTGGCCCAGCATTAAATCGAACTGGTCGGAGGTGATAAGGTAGCACACCGGACCGAACACTTGGAGGATCTGATCCGAAGTTTCCTCCACTTGCCGCAGCCGCTCCATGAAACCGATTGGCTTGGTATAGTATTCGACCCCGATGCCAAGCAGGGTCAGAGGAGAGATTTTCAGGAGCTCCGCAAGCCGGTTCACGGTGTCTAGTTTGATAACCTCGCCCTTCTCGTAGCGGTACAAGGCGGCACGGGAAACGCCAAGTCGGGCGGAAATTTCTTCTGCCTTCAGCCCTGATTCCAGGCGATAGGCCCGCAATTGCTGACCAATTTCATTGAAACGCATCGGCATCTCCGGCTAATCGAGTCTTTTCGTATCGTGAGACATAGTCTCAAGAAGGAAGATCAGACTTCCTTCGTCATGGACCCTTAACCGAATATGTTCCGAAACACAAGAATTGTACTAGAAATAGAGATTCAGGCGATTTCATTCACCGACTTAGATTGATTCGAGAAGATATTATGCTGAATGATAATCTAATGTTAATGAATTGCATGCCCAATACCCGCGATGCAAGGCAGATCGTCCAATACCCTTTCACGAGACAATTCGCACCGGCGCCGTGCGGCCGAACTGCACGGTCGTAGGGCGGAAATGCGCGTCGCTGATCATTGGCACGCGCATGGTTTCAATGTGCTTGCACGGCGGTTGCGTACCAAAGCTGGCGAAATAGATTTGGTCATGGCAGATGACGCGACACTCGTCTTCGTGGAGGTCAAGGCACGGAGAAACTTCGTACAAGCGGCTGGAGCGCTTCTGCCGGGCCAACAGGCCAGGCTGCTTCTTGCCGCCGAATGCGCACTGGCCGACCATCAAGAGTGGAACCGCCCGAACACGCGCTTCGACGTGGCGCTTGTTTGCCGCGACCGCATCGAACATGTGCAGGACGCCATTCGTCAATATTAAGCGGCGAGACCTAGCGCGCGAGCGGTTCATGTTGACGCGATCAGGGGTCAAACCTGAACCGCCAATCGCATAAGAGGGCAAAAGTCCGGGCAGTGGGGCGTGGTTAGGCGTATTCGCCTGTTGACGTAATGGTCGAGCGTGAATTCGGCGCAACGCATGCCGGCGGACATTGAAGTGGCCGGCATCGTCACCCAGCACCACGGCATCGCCGGCAGATGACCCTGCGATTGAATGCTACCTCACAAAGCCCCCGCTGGCGATCTGAACCGGCAACGGGGATTCGCCTGGCCCCGGCGGGAGTTCGATGGGTGGCTTGTCGGGCAGGGGATCGTTCGGCGGCTCCACCACGGGCGGCTTTAGCGGCGGAATATCCGGACCGGGAACCGGCGGCTCAGGGATTGGCGGGCTGGGGGGCTGTACGGGAGGTTGCTCGGGGGCGGCTGAAGCCGTTACGGAAGCGGGGAGAATGGATGAAACCAAGGCCGGATCCTTACGCTGATGAGCTTGAGAATCGGCGACAACCACCTCTTGGTGGCGGAGGGGCCGGCATGGCCGCCCTGGAGTATACCACCTTGGGAGTATCGCCGCCTTGGCGGCATATGGGGCCGAGGCGGAAACCGGGCCAGTGAATTTCCCGCCATGAAGTGAATTTGCGTCAAATGCGAAAAACTTGCGCTCAGCGGGCCCCCATAAACGCAGAAAAGCCGCGCACAGCGCGGCTCCGATCACGGGACACGACGGGTTTTCGCGCTTATTTGATCTTGGCTTCCTTGAACTTCACGTGCTTGCGCACGACGGGATCGTATTTGTTCATTTCCAGCTTGGCCGTCTGGGCGCGCGCGTTCTTCTTGGTCACATAGAAGTAACCAGTATCCGCGCTCGAAACGAGTTTGATCTGAACGACGTTCGACTTGGCCATGAATGATCTCCAGTTCCCGGCCCTATGGCGCAAGGCGGGCGATCAGGTCAAGCTCTGCGGTGCATGGCTAATGCGCTGCGGCCGCCGCCTGCGGGAATGGCGGCGGCAGCAAGGCCGCCTGGTAGGCGGCGGGTATGGCCATCAGGAAGCGGGCCGCTGAAATATCCAGATCGCCGCCGATTGCCGCCGGACAGGCGTTGCGGATGGCGAGAATCCGCGCGACCGGCACCGGCGCGCGGCTGGCGCGCGCCGTGGCAAGTGGCCCGGCCATCAGGTTCCGGCCTTGCCGCAGCGCGGCCAGCTGGGCGCTGAGCGCCTGCTCGCCCAGGCTGGTGCAGACCTGCGGAATAACCCCCAGGGTTTGCAAGGGCCACCCACGGGGCGCCAGCACCCGGCTCCAGGTCACGAACAGCTTGCCGCCGTCGGGCAGCGTGGTCACCGCCTGCACCAGGCCCTTGCCGAGCGTCGCGCCGCCGACAACCACGCCGCGCCGGTTGTCGGCCAGCGCGGCGGCGAGGATCTCGGCGGCGCTCGCGGTCTGGCCATCCACCAGCACCACCATCGGCAATCCGCCGGTGACATCTCCGCCTTCGGCGACGAAACGCTGGTCGGCATCCGGGTCCCGGCCAGCGGTCACGGCAATGGTTCCGGAAGGCAGCAGGCTGTCCGCCGTCAGCACCGCCTGGCGCAGGACGCCGCCGCGATTGCCGCGCAGGTCGATGACCAGCCCGAGAGGTGCCGGATTGGTGAGCCCGGCCACGAGGGCCGCCAGAAACTGATCGCTGGTGCCTTTATTGAAACCGGATATTTTCAGGGCAAGAACGTTCCCGTTCTGGGAAAACTGCTCCGGGAACACGGTTTGAGGCGGCACGAACGCGAAGGTGAGCACAACGTCGGCGGGGCTGGAATCGCTTTGCGGATCTTCAACGCGGAGTGTCACCTTGGCGCCCAGAAGCCCGTTCAGATCGTCGTTAAGGGCGGCTATCCGCGATGGATAGGCCGGCCGCCCATTGATCGCGAGCACGCGCATCTCCGGTTGCAGCCCTGCTTCCGAAGCCGGGCTGTCCTGGGAAACCGCGGTAATCACCACCTGGTTTGCTCGCCGGCCAAGGGTCAGCCCGGCGCTGGCTATGCCGGTGATCATCAGCTCGTCCCGCGCGGCCTGTGCAGGAGGTTCGTAGCGGGAATAGGGATCGAAATGGTTGAATAATTCATCGAAGAAATTGCTGACGAGCCCCTGCGTGCCCGCCTGCTGCAAGGCGGCGGAAGCGGCATACCCGGCGGCCGCAACCGCCGCCGCCGCCGTGCCCCAGCCCTCGGCATCGGCAGGCGGCGGCGCCGGCACGGCGATCAGCAGCCGGTCCGGACCATAGAGCCGGATCTGCCCGGATTGCAGGGTCGGGTTCAGATCCGGGTCCAGCGCGGTCAGTCCTTCCAGGCCCCACAGGGTCATTTGCGGAATGGTGAGCGGTTGCAGCGAGCGCGGCGCGATATAGCCAAGCGCCGTGCCCCAGACAGAGGCGGCGGTGGCTTTGCCGAAAGGCGCCGCCGCCCAGGCGGTTTGACAGGTGCCCGGCAGAACGATGCAGAGGAAGATCAGGAAGGCAGCGCGACTCAAGGGCGTTTTTTCGTCCGGAGTCTGCGCTGATCCCGAGGCCGCGCCGGCTTCTTCCCCGGTTTGAGCATTTTGCCCTTGGCCGGAACGGCTGGCGGGATGATTTCGAAGATCAGCCCGCCAGTGACAGGCCGCGCCTCCCGAAGCCGCGCCGCGACCGGCTGCGAGAGCTGAAAGCAGAGCCTTGAATGTCTGCCGGTAAGGCTCTGGCTTGATTCATCGAGTGTCCAGAAATCGTTTGGCAAGCTTGCCATCGGCGCGAATCCACTAGCCCCGTTCTCGGTCAAGGTGACGAATAAGCCGAATTTCGTCACGCCTGAAATACGGCCCTCGAACAACTCTCCGATGCGGTGTTGCAAATAGAGCGCAAGATAGCGGTCCGTGGAATCGCGCTCGGCCAGCGTGGCGCGCCGCTCCGTCCCGGTGATATGCTCAGCGGTTTCAGCAAACCCCGCGGCCTCCTCCCGCGCAAGGCCATCCGCTCCCAGCTTCAGGCCGCCAATGAGCGCGCGATGCACCAGAAGATCCGCATAGCGGCGGATGGGCGAGGTGAAATGCGCGTAGCGCGGCAGGCCCAAACCGAAATGCCCGATATTCCCCGGACTGTATTCCGCCTGTGACTGGCTGCGCAGCACCGTCTCGTTCACAAGCGGCGCCTGGTCCGTGCCGGCGACCTGTTTCAGCACTCGGTCCAGATCCCGGGGATGCAGCGTGTCCCCGCGCGGGAGCGAAATATCCAGCGTGCCGAGAAAAGACCGTAGCGCGTCCAGCTTCTCCGGGCTGGGCGGGGCGTGGATTCGGTACATGCAGGGATATCGCAGCCGCTCCAGCTCCTCCGCCGCCGCGACATTGGCGAGGATCATGAACTCCTCGATGAGGCGATGGCTGCCCAACCGCTGGCGCGGTGCGATTTTCAGCACCTCGCCGCTGGCGGAAAGCTCTATCTTGCGCTCCGGCAGGTCAAGATCGAGCGTCCCGCGCGCGGCGCGTGCCGCCGCCAGCGCGTGAAAGGCCGCGTAGAGCGCGCCGAACCTCGCCGGATCGCGTTCGTGGATTTCCTGAACCTGCTCGTAGGTGAGGCGGGCGGCTGAGCGCATCAGCCCGCGCCCGAAACGGTGCGAGGTTTTGCGCCCTTGGGCATCGATGGTCATTTCAACGAACAGGCAGCCGCGATCCTCCCCCGGCTTCAGACTGCACCAGTTGTTGGAGAGAGCCTCGGGCAGCATCGGCACCACGCGGTCG
>JAJYAF010000066.1 GCA_021779655.1 Pseudomonadota bacterium | reverse complement strand
CGGGTAAGATAAAGGCTGCCACGGGCGGAGAGCGCCAGGAGGTCCACCGGCGGCACCGGGCCGGAGGCGTTGCCGTAGCTCACCATGAAGCCAAGCGGCGCCAGGCAATCGAGGCTGGCGTTGAACGTGTCCTTTCCCACGCTGTCATACACCACCGGCAGCATGGCGCCGCCGGTAAGCTTCTTCACCTCGGCGGCGAGATTGTCATGGCCGATGATGATGTGTTCGGCCCCGTTCGCTTGGGCGAGCGCGGCTTTCTCGGCCGTGGAGACGACGCCGATCACATGCACGCCCAGATGCTTCGCCCATTGGCACAGAATGAGCCCGACGCCGCCGGCAGCCGCGTGGACCAGGATTGTCTGGCCTTTTTTCACCCGGTAGGTCCGGCGCAGCAGGTATTCGGCGGTCATCCCCTGGAGCATCATCGCCGCGGCGGTCTCGAACCCGATGGTCTCCGGAAGCCTCACCAGCCGTTCCGCCGGGATCGTCCGCTCGGTGGCATAGGCGCCGATGGCACCGCCGGCATAGGCCACCCGGTCACCCGGCCGAAACGCCTTCACACCAGGCCCCACGGCCAGCACGGTGCCCGCGCCTTCCATGCCGGGCGTGGCAGGCAGCGCCGTTTTATAAAGCCCGGTGCGGAAATACACATCGATGTAGTTCAGGCCCACCGCATGGTGGCGCAAAAGAACCTCGCCCGGCCCCGGTTCCGGCGTTGGCACCGTTTCCCATTTCATCACCTCCGGGCCGCCGGCCTGATGAATGCGGATCGCCTTGGACATTCTCTGCTTCCGCCCTAGTTCAGATCGGCTGGCCTTGTTCCAGGGCGAGCAGCCGGCGCTTGGTTGCAAGCCCGTCCCCGCCGGAATAGCCGCCAAGCCCGTCCGTGCCGACAACGCGGTGGCAAGGAATGAAAATCGCGATGGGGTTGGCGGCGTTGGCGCCACCGACCGAGCGCGCGGACCCGCCGGCGATCGCCGCGATCTGCCGATAGCTGCATGTCTGTCCGGCGGGGATTTGCCGCAGCGCCCGCCAGACCCGCTGGCGATAGGCGGAGCCGCGTGGATTGAGCGGCAGTTCCGCCATCGGCCCGCCTTGGAAATATGCCTGGAGCGCGGCTCTGGCCCGGATCAGCAAAGGCGTGCCGGTCTGATCCCGTCCCCAGCCCCAGTCCAGGGCGACGATTTCCCCGTCTTCCTCGGAAATGGTGAGATCGCCGACCGGCGAATGCAGGGATAGTTGCGGCAATGGCTTCTCCAGTTCGTCCCGTTTCCGCGCCGGCGTCCGATCAGGCCGGTCCGACGGCGCGCGGCCAACCCCCGAAAGCGGAAGCGGCCCTGATCTCAATGACGTTCGATCCTCAGGCGACGCTTCAGCACGGTTTGCCCCTTCACTCTAGGCGGCCGGCCGGTCCCGATCAAGCGCTGCGGCGCGGCGTGGCCAGCCAGGGCGCCTCGGGCCAGTCATGCTTCGGGTAGCGGCCGCGCATGTCGCGCCGGGCATCGCGCCAGCCATTGCGCCAGAAACTCGGCAAATCGGCGGTAATGGCGATCGGCCGGCCGGCCGGCGAAAGCAAAGCAAGCTGGAGGGGAACGCGGCCTCCCGCGAGCCTTGGCATTTCATCCATCCCATAGAAATGTCGCGCCGGCGCGGCGGCGAGCGGGACGGGCTGGGTGTAGTCGATCCGCAACGGGCCGTGGGGCAGCGCGAGCTGCGCCGGCAAAATCTCATCGAGCGCGGCCATCTGCCGGTGGGTGAGGCGGGAGCGGAGCACGGCGGCAAGGTTTAGCGACTTCGCCTCCCGCAGATTCGTGCAGCCGGCGAGGAAGGGAGCGAGCCATTCCTCGGCATTGGCGCTCAGCGCCGCGCGAGAGAGATCGGGAAACGCCGGGTCGATTTCGCGCATCCGCGCCGCGCGCGCCTGCAAATCCAGCGCCGCCCGCGACCAATCAAGCTGGTCGGGCCGGTTGGCCAGCGCCCGGGCCAGCGCCGCCCGCATTTCCGCGGGCTCGGCCGGAATGGTGCGGTCCGAGAGGATCAGCGCGCCCAGCCGCAGCCGTTCGCGCGTCAGCACGCTGCCGCTCACCGGGTCGAACCCGGCCTCGCGGGTGGTTTTGCAGCGGCGCAGGAGCGGCTCCGGCAGGGTTTCCCCATCGACCGGCGCGCCCAGGCGGATGCGCGCGCCCTTGCTGTCCAGCGCCGCCGCGACCAGCAGCCGGGAGCGGGCGAGCGGGTCCGCCGCGTCCAGCCGGCCGCCGCCGCCGCCGGAGAGGCGGTAGGAGCCGGGCTCGCCCCGGCTCTGCCCCACCCGGTCGGGAAACGCCGCGGCCAGCAGGGCGCCGGGCGCGCCCTCCGCCATGACGGCGGGCGCGAGTCCGAGCCGGGCGCGGTAGATTTTCACCGCCTGACGGATACGGGAGAGGGTTGCCCGCTCGGCCGGTATTTTGCCCGGGATTTTTCCCGGGATTTTTCCCGCCAGCGCGTCGCGGCGCAGCGCGATGTCGGCCGAGGCCCCGCGCGCCAGCGGGTCGCGCTCCTCCAGAATCGCCGCCAGTTCGGCCGCCAGCGCGCGCTCTGGCGGTGTGCGGGCGGCAACCATCATCGCGGCGAGCCGCGGCTCGGCGCGCAGCCGGGCCATCGCCCGGCCGGTTTCGGTGATCCTGCCTGCCTCATCCAGCGCGCCAAGCTCGCCCAGCAGGGCGCGGGCGGCCGCCAGCGCGCCGGCCGGCGGCGCATCGGCAAAGGGCAGATCTTCCGGCCGCTCCCCCCAGGCGGCGCACGCAAGGGCCAGGCCGGAAAGCTCGGCCTCGAAAATCTCCGGCCGGTCGAAGGCCGGCAGCCCGCGATGCAGCGCCTCGCTCCATAGCCGGATGGCGATGCCCGGGGCCTCGCGCCCGGCGCGGCCCGCACGCTGCGCGGCGGCGGCGCGGCTGATGCGCAGCGTGGCGAGGCGCGTGAGCCCGCTGGATACGTCCAGGCGCGGCGCGCGGCGGAAGCCGCCGTCGATCACGATGCGCACGCCGGGCACGGTGAGCGAGGTCTCGGCGATGGACGTGGCCAGCACCACGCGGCGGCGGCCCTGCTCGCGCAGCGCCAGATCCTGGGCTTGCGGCGGCAGTTCGCCATGCAGCGGCAGCACCAGGGCCGGGCAGCCGGAAAGCAGGGCTTCGGTGCGGCGGATTTCCGCCATGCCGGGAAGGAAAGCCAGGATGTCGCCGGTATGCGCGGCCAGCGCCTCGCGCACGGCCCTGGCCACGGCTTCCGGCAATTCCCGCGCGGTCGGGATGTCACGCGGGAGATGCGTGATTTCGACCGGATGCGCGAGGCCCTGGCTTTCGATCACCTCCGCCTGCAGCAGCGCGGCGAGCCGGCCGGCATCGGCGGTCGCGGACATCGCGACGATCCGCAGTTCGGGGCGCAGCGCGCGCTGCAAATCGAGCGTGAGCGCGAGTGCGAGGTCGGCCTCCAGGCTGCGCTCATGCACCTCATCGAAAATCACGCAGCCGATGCCGGAAAGCCCCGGATCGGATAGCAGCCGGCTCGTCAGCAGCCCTTCGGTGATCACCTCCACTTGGGTGGCGGCGGAGACCGCCTGTTCCAGCCGGGTGCGAAAGCCGATGCGGCGGCCGACCTCCTCGCCCAGAAGGCCCGCCATGCGCGTGGCGGCGGCGCGGGCGGCCAGGCGGCGCGGCTCCAGCAGCAGAATGCCGCCGGCAAAATCCGCTTCGAGCAGTGCCAGCGGCGCCAGCGTGGTTTTACCCGCGCCGGGCGGCGCCACCAGCACGGCGTTCCGCCCCGCGCGAAGGCTTTGCAGCAGCGCCGGCAGCGCATGCTTCACGGGTAGATCAGGCCAATTCCGCATGATTGCACCACGTATCATTTTCGGCGCGGCTGTGCGATAATGCGACCGTATGGGACGTCCGATAATCTTTTTGCTGCTCCTGCTGCCGGGCCTGGCTTTTGGCGCTTCGAGCAACGTGACCGCCAGCCCGCGCGATTCCGTCAGCCTCATCTCGCGCGAGAACAGCGCGAACCAGGGCAACCTTATGCTCGCGCTGCGCTTCCAGCTCGCGCCCGGCTGGCATATCTACTGGTCCAATCCCGGGGATGCCGGGTTTCCCCCGCAGGTGAGCCTGGCGCCGCCGGCCAAGGCCGGGCCGCTGGTCTTTCCGCCACCGGAATATTTACGGCAAGGCCCGGTCGCCGCCTATGTGCTGAGCGGGCAGGTCGTGCTGCCTTTCGCCGCGCAGGGCGTGGGAAACACGGTCAGCGCCCATGCAAGCTGGCTGGTTTGCAACGACACCTGCGTGCCCGAGCAGGCGGATTTCCGGCTGGCGCTGCCCGGCGGCGCCTCGGCGGAGGCCGCGCTTTTCAATTCCTCCCCGCCGGTGATGCCTTCTCCCTTCGCCGCGCATATCGCGCCCGATGGACGCCTCACCCTCGCCGGGCTGACACCGCAACAGGTCCAGGCCGCCCGGTTTTTTCCCGATACGCAGGATGCCATCGTCAACACCGCGCCGCAGCCCCTGAGCTTCAGCGCGGCGGGGCTGACCTTGCGGTTGAAGCCGGGCGTGGGCTTCGATTCGCGCCGGCCGTTCGGGGGCGTGCTTGAACTCACCGATCCGAGCGGCACCATGCAGGCTTTGCAGGTGAATGCCGAGCCCGCCCCGGCTCCGGCCGCGCCGCCGCTCCTCATCTGGCTCTTGCTCGCCTTTCTCGGCGGGTTGGTCCTGAACCTGATGCCCTGCGTCTTTCCGGTGCTGGCCATGAAAGCGGTGGCGCTGAGCCGGATGAGCGGCGCGCACGCGAACGATATGCGCCAGGAGGCGCTGAATTACACGGCCGGCGTGCTCGTGGCCATGATGGCTTTGGGCGGCGCGCTGTGGTTCTTGCGCCGGCTGGGTTCGGCGGCGGGCTGGGGCTTTCAGTTCCAGTCGCCGATTTTCATCGCGCTGATCGCCTGGATCATCCTTACCGTCGGCCTCAACCTTGCCGGGGTGTTCGAGGTTGTTCTGCCTCCGCGGCTCAGTCGCCGCCTTGGCCATGGCGGCAGTTTTTTCACCGGGCTGTTCGTGGTGGCACTGGCAACGCCCTGCACCGCGCCCTTCATGGGCGGTGCCGTGGCCGCCGCCCTGATCGCGCCGCTGGCGGCCGCGCTGCCGATTTTTCTCTGTCTCGGCCTTGGCCTCTCGGCGCCGTTCGTGCTGGCTGCCGTGGCGCCGCCGGTCGCGCGGCTGATGCCGCGGCCCGGCCGCTGGATGGTGACGCTGCAACGGGTGCTGAGCATCCCGATGTTCGCAACCTTTCTCTGGCTCGCCTGGGTGATGCGGCAGGAAGCGGGGCTTAAGGGAACGCTGCTGCTCGCCGCCGGCACGGCGATTCTGGCGCTGGCACTTTCGGTGAAGAAACTCCGGCCGGCCGCTGTTCTTTCCCTGCTGCTGCTGCCTTTCCTGCATCATGGCCAGACCGCGACCGCGCTCTCACTGCCGGGCGCCAAGCCGTACACCGCCGCGCGGCTTGCCGCCCTGCGGGCGGACCACAAGCCGGTTTTCGTCGATCTCACCGCCGCCTGGTGCATCACCTGTCTGGTGAACGAGCACGCCACCCTGGCAAGCGACGCGGTGCGCGACGGCTTCGCCGCCCGCCATGTGCAGGTTCTGGTCGGGGACTGGACCGGGCGGGACCAGGCGATCGCCCAGCTTCTGCACGAGAATGGCCGCGCCGGGGTGCCGCTCTACCTGTATTACCCGGCGCAGGGCGAGCCGGTGAGACTGCCGCAAATCCTGACACCGCATATCGTGCTGAACACGATCGGGAAATAACCGCGCGCTTTCAGGCCGCGCCCTCAACCAGCGCGCCCGCTCCCAGCACGGAAGCAAGCTGCGCGAAGGCCCGCGCGCGGTGGCTGATCCGGTCCTTTTCCGCCGCTGACAGCTCCGCGAAGGTGCCGGCATGGCCGAGCGGGATGAAAATCGGGTCGTAGCCGAAGCCCTGGCCGCCGCGCGGCGCCGGGGCGATCTCGCCATCGGCCTGGCCGAGATAGGTGGCGGTGGAACCGTTTGGCCGGGCAAGGCAGAGCGCGCAGGTGAACCGCGCGCGCCATTCCTGGCCGGCCAGGCAGGCCGCGATGATCCGGGCAAAAGCGGCCGGATAATCGCCGGCGGCGTAGCGGGCGGAATAGATGCCGGGGCCGTTCCCCAGGGCCGCGACGGAGATGCCGGAATCATCGGCAAGGGCTGGCATGTTCGCGGCCCGCGCGGCGGCGCGCGCCTTCAGCCGGGCGTTCCCGGCGAAGCTCTCCCCGGTTTCCGCCGGCTCCGCCAAACCGGCTTCGCCCGCTGAAATGGCGGCAAACCCGAGCGGCGCCAGCAGGGCGCGGAATTCCTTGAGCTTGCCTGGATTGTGGGTTGCGATCAGCAGCCGGCGCATCAGCGCCCGGCCAGCGCTTCGGCCAGCGCTTTGGCCACCGTTTTCACGAATTGCGCCGTATCCTCCGGCAGATCGCCCTCTTGCAGTTTCGCCAGCGACAGCAGCATTTCCGCATCCGCTGTCAGGTCCGCATCCGGCCCGGTCTTTTCCGGCCCGGTCTTTTCCGCGAGGGCCGCGATGAGCGGGTGCGCGGGGTTGATCTCAAGCTTCGGCGGCAGGCCGAAACCGGCGCGGCCGGCGCGTTTGAGCAGGCGCTGCATGGCGAGATCGGGGCCGAACTCGCCGGCCGCCAGCATGGCCGGGCTGTCCGTCAGCCGCGTCGATGCCACCACCTCGGCCACCTTGCCCGTCAAGGCCTTGGAAAGGGCCGCGCAGAGCGCCGTGATTTCCTCCCCCGTCTCGGCCGGGGTGAACAGCGCGCTGCTCTGCGAGACGCTTTTGAGCTTCTTCTCCTTGTATTGCCCAAGCCGGGAGGGCCAGAACGCGTCGATCGGGTCCGGGAGCAGCAGAACCTCATAGCCCTTGGCCGCGAAGCCTTCGAGCTGCGGGGAGTGCTTGAGGCCGCCCGGCTCGCCGGCAAGGTAATAGATCACATCCTGCCCCTCGGGCATGCGGGCGATGTATTCATCGAGCGTGGTGGCCGGCCGCGCGGTGGATTCGAAGCGCAGCAGGCCCGCGATCTCCGCCGCGTGGCCGTCATCCTCGTAGATTCCCTGCTTCAGCGCTTCGCCGAAATTCTCCTGGAATTTCTTGAAATCCTCGGCGTCCTTGGCGCGGCTGCGCAGCTCGCTCAGCACGCGGTTCAGCACGGCTTTTCTGATCCGCTCCAGAACCGGCGTGGTTTGCAGCATCTCCCGGCTCACGTTCAGCGGCAGATCCTCGGTATCGACGATGCCAGTGACGAAGCTCAGCCAGTCCGGCAGCAGCTTCGCTTCATCGGTGATGAACATCCGCCTGACATGCAGCCGCACCTTGCTCTGCCGCGTTTCCTCCACCGGCAGAAACGGCTTGGATGAAGGGATGAACAGCAGCGCGGTGAATTCCAGCGTGCCTTCGGCGCGCCAGTGGATGGTGGCCCATGGCTCATCGAACATATGGCCGAGATGGCGGTAGAACTCGGCGTATTCGCCCGGGGTGATTTCCGCGCGCGGCTTGCGCCAGAGCGCGGCGCCTTGCGAGACCGCGCTGTATTTCCCGTCCTTCTCCAGCTCGATGGGGATTGCGATGTGATCGGCCCATTTGCGCACGATGGCCTCAAGCCGTGGCGGCTCCAGGAACTCGCCGGCGTCCTGCTTGAGGTGCAGGATGACGGTCGTCCCCGCCGCCTCGCGCGCCGCCGGGCGCAGGGTGAACACGCCCCGGCCCGCCGAGCGCCACTCCCACGCCTCGCTCTCACCCGCCTTGGCGGAAATCACGGCAACCTCGTCGGCCACCATGAAGGCGGAATAGAAGCCGACGCCGAACTGGCCGATCAGGCTTATCCGCTCTTCCGGCCTGGTTTCGGCGAGGCTCGCGGTGAAAGCGGAGGTGCCGGACCGGGCGATGGTTCCGAGATTCTCCGCAAGCTCCTCCTTGCCCATGCCGATGCCGCAATCGGCGATCGTGATGGTGCGTTCCTGCTTGTCCGCGCTGATGCGGATGGCCGGATTTTCGGGCAGCGCCAGGCTTTCATCCGAGAGGGCGAGGAAGCGGCGGCGGTCGATCGCATCGGCGGCGTTGGCCACCAGTTCGCGCAGGAAGATTTCCCGGTCGGAGTAGAGGGAGTGCACCACGAGGTCGAGCAGGCGGCCGACCTCCGTGCCGAAATCGCGGGTTTCTTCGGTTGGATGCGAGGTATTCGTTTCGCTCATCTTACGCTTTCCCTTAATGCCGGCGCAGAATTAGGCGATGCCGGCGGCCGGTTCAAGAATCCGGCTTGCAATGCCGGGGATTGCACCCAAGAATACATCCATGTCCGGATTCTCGGCTCGGGTGCGGGCGGTTCTCGGCCCCACCAATACCGGCAAGACGCATCTGGCGATCGAGCGGCTGCTTGGCCATTCCTCCGGTATCATCGGCTTTCCGCTGCGGCTGCTGGCGCGCGAGAATTACGACCGGATGGTGGCGCGCAAGGGCGCGGCAGCGGTGGCGCTGATCACCGGGGAGGAGAAAATCGTCCCGCCCGGCGCGCGGTATTTTTCCTGCACGGTGGAGGCGATGCCGCTCGACCGGGCGGTGGAGTTCATCGCCGTGGACGAGATCCAGCTCTGCGCCGACCCCGATCGCGGCCATATTTTCACCGACCGGCTGCTGCACGCCCGCGGCCTGGTGGAGACGATGTTCCTGGGCGCGGAGACCATCCGCCGCCTGCTGAAGCGGCTGGTGCCGGAGGCGGAGGTGGAGACACGGCCCCGGCTTTCCGAACTGAGCCATGCCGGGCCGGCCAAGCTCTCCCGGCTGCCGCCGCGCTCGGCCATCGTGGCCTTCTCCGGGGCGGAGGTTTACGCGATCGCCGAGGC
>JAJYAF010000065.1 GCA_021779655.1 Pseudomonadota bacterium | reverse complement strand
GCGCTCCACATCGCTTCGGCCCACGAAACGCAGCAATGTGCCCACGCCCATATCCATGCCGACCATGGTGCCAAGCCCGGTGAGCAAAACCCCGAGCAAGATCGCCCAGACGAGTTTCAAAGCAACAAAAATTTCCATGATACCGCTTCTCCTTGACCGGCTTATTCAGCCGGCTTGATGGCTGTCGTCGCGAACATCGGTGCCTCCCGCTCTTCGGGCGAAGCGTGGGAGGGCTGGGGACCAAGCCGGGCGAACTTGAACATCAGATACAGCTCCGCCGCGATGAAGCTGGAATAAAGCAGCGCAAAGCCCAGCAGCGAGAACACCATGTAGCCGACGGGGTGGCTGGAAGCCGCCTGGAAGGTTGGCAGCCATTCAAATACGCTCCATGGCTGCCGGCCGGCTTCCGCCGTGATCCAGCCGAACTCGGACGCCAGGATCGGCAGCGGGATCGACCACATCGCCGCCCGCAGCAGCAGGGGCCGTTTCTCAAGTTCGTCGCGCAGCGAATAATAGGCGGCAAAGGCGAACAGCGCCACGAAGTAGAAGCCGAGAACCATCATGATGCGGAACGACCAGAATGTGACGAACACGTTGGGCACGATGTCCTTCTCGGTCTCTGTCACAATCGCGTTCTCATTCTCCGGCGTGATCCGGGTGAGGTCCTGGCTGGGCGCATGGCGCTGCGCCAGGAAGCCATAGCCCATATCGTTCTCGTATTGCTTGAACGTGGCGAGCGCCGCCGCATCCTGGTCCTGGCCGTATTGCTGCAAGGCATCCAGAGCCTTGATGCCGTTTTCGATGCGCGGGCCGGCCTGCTGCTCTTGCGTCAGCAGTCCGGGGATCATGACATTCTCGGAATGGGTCACCAGTGGTGTCAGCACATAGGGAATTCCGATTTCGAAGTAATTTTTCTGTTCCGCGTTGTCGGGCAGGGCAAAGATCAGCCACGGCGCGGCCGCCAGCGAGGAATGGGCGTTCGAATCCTCCCACAGCCCCTCGATTGCGGCGATTTTGGTCGGCTGCACCAGATAGTCCAGCCTGCCCAGCGCGTCACCCAGCGTGACCACGGCCATCGAGGAAATGACCCCGAACAGCGCCGCCATCCTGAATGAGCGTTTCGCCAGCCCAAGGTGCTGCCGGCGCAGGATATAGAAGGCGGAGATGCCCATGACGAACAGCGCGCCGGTGACGAAGCCGGCGATTGAGGTGTGAACGAACTTCGCCTGCGCGTCCTGGGAGAAAACGAGCGCGAGGAAAGAGTTGAACTGCATGCGCATCGTTGCTGGATCAAAACTTGCTCCTTGCGGGCTTTGCATGAAACCGTTGGCGATGAGAATCCATAATGCGGAAAGGTTGGAGCCGAGCGCGGTCAAATACGTGACCGCGAGATGCGCCGGGCGGGAAAGCCGATCCCAGCCGAAGAACATCAGCCCGATGAAGGTCGATTCCAGAAAAAACGCCATCAGCCCTTCAATGGCGAGCGGGGTGCCGAACACGTCACCGACGAAATGTGAATACATCGACCAGTTGGTGCCGAATTCGAATTCCATGGTCAGCCCGGTGGCGACGCCGATCGCGAAGTTGATGGCGAAGAGCTTCCCCCAGAACTGGGTCATCTCCTTATAGATTTGCCTGCCGGTGATGACATACACGGTCTCCATCGCGGCAATCAGGAAGGTCATGCCGAGTGTGAGCGGTACGAACAAAAAATGATAGAGCGCGGTGAGCGCGAATTGCAGTCGCGACAGATCGACGACGGTGGGATCGATCAAAGGCATTATTCTAGCTCCGTATGTGCGTCCCTGTAGACATTAACGTAAACTCTGCGGGCATTAACATAACTCTCGAAGCCAGTTTTAGCCCAGCATGACTTCTAGGACGAAGGTGAGGCCGATTCCTTGATCTGGGTCAAAGGCACACCGCCCGGCTCGAGGGTTCCGGCCACAATCCGGTGCACCCGCTGCATCAGGCCAAGCGGGGCAAGCCGGTGGGAAATGCAGAGCACCGTGCGGCCTGCCAGCAGCGGCGCCAGATCCGTCAGCAGGTGCCGCTCTGTCGTCGCGTCCAGCCCCTCGGTCGGCTCGTCCAGCACGAGCCAGGGCGTTGGGCGCAGCAAGGCACGTGCCAGCGCTATTCGCCGCGCTTGGCCGCCGGAGAGCTGCGCGCCGCCTTCGCCAACGAAACTGTCAAGCCCGGCGGGAAGGCCGCGGACAAACCCGGCAAGCTGCGCCTGGGCCAGCACCCGCCATAGCTCCTGCTCGGCCGCATCCGCCTTTGCCAGCAGCAGATTGTCGCGGATAGTGGTGGAGAACAGATGGCTGCGCTGGGAGATGATGGTGATGTGGCGGGCCAGGGCATCGGTGGAATAGGCGCGCAGATCGTGGCCGCCGAAGCGTGCGCTGCCCTGCTGGTATTCGTGAAAGCGCAGCAGCAGGTTTATGAGCGTGGATTTGCCCGCTCCGGTCGGCCCGGTAATGCCGACATGCTCGCCCTCCTCGATGGTGAGGGACAGATCGCGCAGCGCGTCGTCCAGCTCCGGCGCATAGCGCAGGGAGCAGTGTTCCAGCTCCAGCCGGAAGCCCTGCGGGGCCGGCGATTCGCGTGGCTGACTGACCGGAGGCCGCGCATCCGCCAGCGCGAAAATACGCCGGGCGGCGGCCACGATCTGGCCGAGCTGCTGGAACGCGAGCGGCAGCGGCGCCGCCGCCTCGAACGCCGCGGCGGCGCCCAGCGCAATGAGCGGCAGATCCGCCGGACCGAGCGCGCCCGAAACAATCCTGCCGGCGGCCGCCAGCGTGCAGGCAAGGAGCGTGATGTTGGCGGCGAACTGCGCGCCGGCCATCGAAAATCCCGAGAGCGCCGCCAGCCGGCGCTGTGCCGCAAGCAGCCGGGCATTGCCCGCATCGGCGCGCCCGGCGATACGCGGCGCGGCGCCCAGAACCAGCAGTTCGTCCATGCCTTGCAGGGCCTCGATATACTCCGCGCGAAGCGCGGCGCTGGCAAGGACCTGTTCCGCGCCGCTCTCCCGCCCCGCCCAGCCGGTAAGCAACGGCATCGCCACCCCGGCCAGGGCGAGGCCTGCCAGCAGGAAGGCCGCGGCGGCAAGGGAAAACAAACCGAACACCGTGGCCATGATCAGCGCCGCGATCAGTCCGGCCAGCACCGGCACGTACACACGCAGGTAAAACAGGTTCAGCGTATCGATATCGGCGGCGAGCCTGGCCAGGAGATCGGCGGTCCGGAACTGCTGAAGCCCGGCCGGGGCGAGCGGTTCCAGCCGGGCATAGAACCAGACACGCAACGCCGCGAGCAGCCGGAAGACGGCTTCATGCGTCACCAGCCGCTCGCCGTAACGCGAGCCAACCCGAAGCGTGGCAAAAAACCGCACCAGCGCCGCCGGCGTGAAGAAGTTGAACGCGTTCTGCGCGGCATATCCGGCCGCGCCGGCCAGTGCGGTGGCGGCAAGAAACCAGCCGGAGAGCGCCATCAATCCAAAATTCGCAAGCAAGGTGAGGCATGAGAGCGCTAGCCCGCCCAGCATCCAGCCGCGATAGGGGCGGAAAAGCCCGATGAGGCGGATCAGGACGCGCATGACATCTCCCCCCAGGCGAGACTGAGCGCCCGGTACGGCCCCGGCACGGTTCGCAATACGCCGGGCGTGCCGGACTGCACGATCCGGCCTTCGCTCAGCACCAGAACCTGATCCGCCGCCGCGGCCAGGGCCAGGCGGTGGGCGATGGCGATGACCGTCCGTTCGCGCGCGGCTTCGCGGAGCGCGGCGATGATCTCCGCCTCGGTTTCCGGATCGAGGCTTGCCGTGGCTTCATCGAGGATCAGCACGCGCGGGTCCTTCAGGAATGCCCGGGCGAGCGCAAGCCGCTGGATCTGTCCGCCGGACAGCCCGGCGCCGTTTTCTCCGATCAGCGAGGCGAAATCTCCGGGAAGTGCCTCGATGAAGTCGAGCACGCGGGCTCTCCGGCACGCCTCGCGCATTTGCGCAAGGGTTGCCTCCGCCCGGCCGATCCGAAGATTTTCCGCAATGCTTCCGGCGAACAGCCGTGGCGCCTGCGGCACCCAGGCCAGCCGCTCCCACCAGGAGGCGCTTTCGATGCGGGTGAGATCCGTGCCGTTGACGAGAATCTGCCCGGAATCGGGCGGCGCGAAACCCATCAGAAGGCGCGCAAGGGTGGTTTTGCCCGCGCCGCTCTCACCCACCAGCACCGTGAGGCTCGCCGCCGGAAAACGCGCGGAAACAGCGTTGAGAACGGGCGTGCCGGCGTAGCCGAAGCATAGTTCCCTGCAAAGGATTTCATAGGATCGCGCATCCGCCAGCGGCGCGCCTTGCGGCGGCGGGCTGGTTTCGAGCAGGGCGAAGATTTGCCGGGCGGCGGCAATCGCGGTCATGCGCGCGTGGTAATGCACGGATAAGCCGCGCAAGGGGGCAAAAAATTCGGGGGCCAGCAGCAGCACCAGAAAGGCCGGATAGAAGGCGATATGCCCGTGGATCAGACGCGCTCCAAACAGCACGGCGATGAGCGCGATGCCCAGCGAGGCGAAAAATTCCAGCACCGCGCTGGTTAAAAAGGCGACGCGCAGGCCCTGCATGGCGCTGCGGCGGTAATCCTCGGAAATTTTCCGCGCGATGGCGATTTCATCGCGCGCGCGGCCGAACAGCTTCAACGTGGTCAGGCCTTGCAGAGCATCGAGGAAATGCGCGCCAAGGCGCAGCAGCTTCTGCCATTGCCGATGGTTGAGCGCTTCCGCCCGGTAACCGACCAGGACCATGAAAACCGGAATGAGCGGCCCGGCGACCAGAAGGATGAGCCCCGAATAAAGGTCGAGCGGAAAAACCAGCGCAAGAATGGCCAGCGGCACGGCCAGGCAGAGAACCATCTGCGGCAGATAGCGGGAGAAATACGGCTCCAGCGCCTCCACGCCCTCCAGCAGGATCGTTGCGGATTCGGCGCTGTTGCCACGCCGCAGGGGGCCCAGCGCGAAATGGCGCGCCAGCAACTCCTTCCGCAGCAGGGTCTTGATACGCGCGGTGGCGTGAAAGGCGGCGATCTCCCCGGCATAGGTTAAGCCGGCCCGCAGCGAAAACAGCGCAACGAGCGCGACCGCCCAGGGCAGGACCGTGGCGAGAGCAAGCCTTTGAAAGCAGATTCCGTTAATGAGGTGTGCCAGGCATACCGCCTGCAGAATGACGGCATAGGCAGAGAGAACGGCAAGGACGATGCCGGCCAGCAGCGCCCGGTTGCCGCGCAACCCCCGGCGCATCAGGATCGGGTCGATCCGCTGCGCGGTCATGCCGATGTTTCGGAGCGGCCCATTTTTAGGCTTCCCGGTTCCAGAGCGGGTCCTTCAGCCTGGCGATGAAGGCGCCATGGGCAGCCAGCGCCGCCGCGTCCGGGACGATGAGACGCGGCGTTCTGTCGGTTTTGCGCTCATAGGAGGCGAAAGCGAGAATTTGTTCGGTTTCAAGAACAAAACCGCGCTGCCGGCCCCCGGTAAGTTCCACATAAACCTCGGCCAGGAGCTTGCAGTCGAGCAGGGCGTTATGGGTGGTGCGGGCGGAGAGGTCGATTTCAAAACGGCGGCAGAGGGCGTCGAGACTGTTGGGCATGCCGGGGAAGCGCTGCTTGGCATGCGCGAGCGTGTCGATCATGCGGTGATGCCCGAGCCCCGGTTTACCGAGCCGGGCGAGTTCCGCGTCGATGAAGGCGAAGTCGAATGGCGCGTTATGCGCGACCAGCATGGAATCGCCGAAGAATTCCAGCAGCGAATCGGCGATATCGGCGAATTTCGGCTTGTTCTGCACATGGGCGCTGGTGATGCCGTGAACGCGCGTGCTCTCGGCCGGGATATCGCGCTCTGGGTCGAGCAGGGCGTAGAACTGCTTTTGCGTCGGCAGATCGTTGATCAGCTCGATCGCGGCGATCTCGATCACCCGATCTCCGGCTTGCGGATCGAGCCCGGTGGTTTCTGTATCGAACAGTACGGAGCGGTTCATGACAGCAGGACCGGAAGAAGGCGTTCAATTCTCTGGCGGGTGTGGAAAAGCGACAAGCCGGTGGGGATGACATAATCGGCGCGGGCGCGCTTTTGCGCATCGGGCATCTGCTTGGCGATGATGACGGCGATCTGTTCCGCCGAAAGCGTGCCCCGGCGCCGCACACGCGCGATTTGCAGCGCGCGCGGGCACGAGACGGTGAGCGTGATATCCACCCGTCGCTCGCCATGGGTTTCGAACAGCAGCGGAATGTCGAACAAAACGACCCGCCGCCGCCGCCGGATTGCCGACGCCCGGAACCGGTTTTCCATCCCCCGGACCAGCGGGTGCATGATGCCTTCCAGCCGCCGCAGCGCGGCCGGGTCGGCCAGCACGATATTGCGCAAGGCGGCGCGGTTCAGCACGCCGTCGGTAACCGTACCGGGAAAAGCCGCCGCGATCAGCGGGATCGCCAGCCCGTTTGGCGCCTGCAAGGCGTGGACCGCGTCATCCGCATTGAAGGTGGGAATGCCGTGCCGGGCGAACATGCCGGCGACGGTGGATTTGCCCATGCCAATGCCCCCCGTAAGGCCGATGATGCGCATGTTCAGAGATCCGCCGCGACGATACGGTATAATTCCGCGTCCACTTCCGGGCGGCGGCCGAACCAGGCTTCGAAGCCGGGCACCGCCTGGTGCAGCAGCATGCCCAGCCCCTCGATCGCCTTGAGGCCGCGCGCGGCGGCATCGCGCAGCAGCGGCGTTTGCAGCGGAACATACACGATATCGGCAACGCTAAGGCCGGGGCCGGCTTCGTCCAGCGGCATGGCGAGCGGCGGCTGATGGGCCATGCCGAGCAGGGTGGTGTTGACCAGCAGCGCGAAATCCTTGAGCGCCGCGGAGCGTTGATCCCAGCGCAGCGTTGCGGCGGGCGGGAATTGCCGCGCGAGCGCCGCGGCACGTTCCGCGGTGCGGTTGCAGAAGGTGATGGCCGCGCCTGCCTCCAGCAGGGCGGCGCCGATAGCCCGGGCGGCGCCGCCCGCGCCCAAAATCAGCGCCGGGCCGGCGGCGGGATCGACGCCGTGCGCCCGCAGATTCGCGAGAAAACCCTCGCCGTCGGTGTTGGAGCCGATGATCCGGCCTTGCGTGAAGCGCAGCGTGTTGACCGCGCCGGCATGCCGGGCACTCTCATCCAGAGAGTCGCAGAGCACCAGCGCCGCTTCCTTGTGGGGAACGGTGAGATTGGCGCCAACGAAGCCTTTTGCGGGAAGTGTGTGCAAGACCTCGCTCAAGCCGCCTGGTTCGACAGCCAGCGGCAGATATTCGCCGGCAATGCCGTACCGGGCGAGCCAATAATTGTGCAGCCGGGGAGAGCGCGAATGCGCTACGGGCCAGCCGAGGACGCCAGCAAGGGGTTTGCCATTTTCCGCGATTCGCATGCCTGGATTCGATCATGCCGCAAGGCGGTTGCCAAGAGCAGCAGCAGGAGCACCGGCGTCCCATGCATGAGCAGCGGCATCCAGGGGAGTTCGCCGGGCCAGATCCAGCAGAGCATGAACAGCGGCAGTTCGCCCCGATGGAAGCCGTGGACAAAGCGGTTTTCCGCCAGCAGGGCGACCGCCAGCGTGACGCCGAGAAGATCGTAGCCGTGCAGATACGGGCTGGCGAGGGCGCAGAGAATGAGAAGGATGGCGGGGTTTCGTGTCCGCGCCGCCAGCCATACGGCGCCGGCCGCCGTGGCGAATTGCAGGGCAAGCGCGCGCTGGACGCCAAGAAAGGGTTTTACCGCGGCGAAGACGCTGATGAGGCCGGCGGCGAAGCCGCGCGGCCGGCCGGTGAGCAGCACATTGCTCATGGCCGGCCGGGTTACCTGCCAGAACGCGGCCCAGGCATGCGGGCCGAAGGCAAGGCGGGCGGCCAGCATGAGGATGAGCGCGCTGAGCGCGGCGCAGCCGAACGCGGCGGGAGAGCGCAACAGCCGCGCCGGCAGCGGGAGTCCGAGCTGGGGCTTGACGGTGGCAAGACCGATCAGCACGCCCGCCAGACGTGGCCGGGTTTCAAGCAGCAGCAGGCCGCCGCCGATGAGCGCGGTGATGAGCGCGGCGTTCTGTCCCTCTACCGCGTTTTCCAGCGCGGCGGGGCTTGCCGCGACCGCCAGGATGAGCGGCCAGGAGCGTCCGGCAAGACGCAGCAGCAGAACCAGCAGGGCAAGGCTTGCCAGGTCGAAGCCAAGCACCGCCGGCCAGGGCGGCAGCCGGGCGAAAGCGGCGGCGAGCAGCAGATAGCTTGGCGGGTAGCTCCAGAGATGGGTGGGCAGGGCAGGGCCGAAAACGCCGGCGATGAAATGCCGGTAGGCAACCGGGTCGAACACGGTCCAGACCCTGCCGGTGATGGCGAGACGCCCGCCCGTCCAGAAATCCAACCCGTCGCGCAGGGCCCGGCCGGTATAGCCGCGCCGCGCTCCCCAGAGCACGGCATAGGCTTCGATGAGCACGGGAATGAGCGAGAGCGCCGCGAGCCCGACGATCCATTTCGGGGCCGGACGTGCCGGAGAGCCTGGCGTACCGGCTGGGCCGGTTTGACTAACCGAAGTCATTTCCGCATAAATCCGCGCTTTCTCATGACGGAAAGCACTTCTATGTTCCCTGCGTTAATGCCGAATTATGCTCGGGCGGATCTTGTCTTCGAGCGCGGCGATGGCGCCTGGCTTTATGAGGCTGACGGCCGGCGCTTTCTGGATTTCGGTGCCGGCATCGCCGTTTCCACGCTGGGGCATGCCCACCCGCAGCTTTGCGCGGCGATCGCGGCTCAGGCGGGGCGGTTGATTCACGTTTCGAACTTATACCGCAATGCGCAGGCGGAACAGCTCGCCCAACGCCTGGTGGATGCAAGCTTCGCCGATAGCGTGCTGTTCTGCAATTCAGGGGCAGAGGCCAATGAGGGGCTGGTGAAGGCCATGCGCAAGACGAGATCGGAA
>JAJYAF010000064.1 GCA_021779655.1 Pseudomonadota bacterium | reverse complement strand
GCCGAACAGGCTCACCCGCCAGGCGCGATCCTCGTATTGGCTGGGAAAGACATCCACCGTTTCCCCGCGCAGCCGGAAGCTGCCGCGGGTGAAAGCGACATCGTTGCGGCGGTATTGCAAATCAACCAGGGCCTTGGCCAGGGAATCGCGGCCGATCCGGCCGCCGGTTTCAAGGCGCACCACCATCTTGGAATAGGTTTCCACCGAGCCGATACCGTAGATGCAGGAGACCGAGGCGACGATCACGACATCCGAGCGCTCCAGCAGGGCTTGCGTGGCGGCGTGCCGCATGCGGTCGATGGTTTCGTTGATCGCGGAATCCTTCTCGATATACGTGTCGGAGCGCGGCACGTAGGCTTCCGGCTGGTAATAGTCGTAGTAGGAAACGAAATATTCCACCGCGTTGTCGGGGAAGAACGATTTCATCTCGGCGTAGAGCTGCGCCGCAAGGGTTTTGTTCGGGGCCAGAACGAGGGTGGGGCGCTGGACCTGCTCGATCACCTTGGCCATCGTGAAGGTCTTGCCGGAGCCGGTGACGCCGAGCAGCACCTGGTCGCGCTCATTGCCGCGCAGGCCGGCGACGAGCTGCGCGATGGCTTGCGGCTGATCGCCGCTGGGCGCGAATTCGGAAACCACCCGCAGCGGATTCAGCGGCGGCCGCAACGCAGGCTTTTGCGGAACGAAGGTTACCGGCGCGGTCCGGGCGAGGGTGGGCGGCATGCCCTGAATATGCAGCCGATCACTGCTTGTTGAACAGGGTTATCAGCTCGGCCATCGCCTCGGAGAAGCGTTCGTTGAGTTTCCGCACCGCCTCGGCGTTGGATTTCTGAAGCAGATCGCCAAGCTCGCGGGTGTGGGAGATGCCGTTTTCATAAAGCTGCTTCAGCAGCTCCGCCTGTTTCGCGGCGCGGCTGGCCGGCAGCTGGGGGTTGGCCAGGGATTTCAGCCTCTCGGCAAGCGCGGTCATGGTCTCCTGCGTGATTTCCATATGCCGGCGGGCGAAAGCCTGCGCGCCTTCCAGCGCCAGCTTGTTGGCCTCCGCCACCGCTTCGAGATTGCGCTTATACGCCGCGAGCATGGCTTGCATATCGGGCATGGCCGGGGGTTTCATCTCGCTGACCGATTTCGGCAAGCTGAATTCCTTCATGAAGTCCGGAAAGGCACCCGGGCGGCTCCCGCCCTGCGGGGTGGCTTCCGGGGCGGTGGCTTCCGGGGCGGTGGCTTCCGGGGCGATGGCTTCCGGGGCGGCGGGCTTCGCTTCAGATCTGGGTTTCTCAGCCATGGTTCGGCTCCTTTATCTTAAGTCGTGAATGTCTTGGCGGGCGATTGGCGGTTCGGTTTGCACCGGCCGCGCGCCCGCCGCGCGGGATCTAGATGCCGGGAGCAGCGGCCGGCGGCGCGCCGGGATCAGGAAAGCGGGGCGGGGCGATGGTGTCCGCGTCCGGCGCGATTCCGGCGGCTTGCGGCTTTCGGCCCGGAACAGCACCAGGGGCAGCACCAGGGGGGGTGAAGCGCGCGGCTATTCCGTCCGCCTTGCTCAGCGCCGCGTCCACCGCCGCCATGGTCGCGGCAAGGTCGGCGCTTTCATCCCGGAGCCAGGCGCGCAGGCCCCAGACCCACACGGCGGCCAGCCCGCGCTTGCGCAACGCGCCGGGAATACCCTGGGCGGAAACCCCGGCGCCTTCAAGCAGCCAGCCCATGGAATCCAGGGTCGCGCAGGCGAGCCAGGCGCTCAAACCCGGCTCCAGCGGCGCGAGCCGGGCCAGGGCGATCACGCCGCCACGATGATTCTGCAAAAAATCGATGCGCCGCATCATCAGGTCGAACAGCCGGTCCTTCACGGTATCGGCGGCCGCCTCGGCGGGGGCGCCTTCCAGCGCATATGTGTCGGCCATCTGACCGAAACGCTTCAGGATGGAACGGCGCGTGGGAAACCGCAGGCGCGCATGGGCAAGATCGAGCCCGGCATCGCGCGCCGCCTGCGCCGCCGAAACCCTGTGCCAGCCTTTATCCGCGGCGGAAGCAAACGCGGCGGCGACCAGTTTCGCGTCGAAATCGTCGTCATCCGTCATGGTTCTGATGTAGGACGGCGCAAGGTCATTGCCAACAACGGATGGCCTGACGGCGGGGTCGGCCTGCCGGGCGGCCTTCTCATACCAGCGGCCGCCCCGCCAGCCCCGCGCGCGACCGGTCCGCCTCAAGGCCGACCGGTATCATGCCTCCGCCAGGCCGGCGCGGTAGCGCTTGGCCAGCGCCACATAGTGGGGCGCCGTGGTTTGCCATTGCGCCTGCTCCGCTTCCGTCATCGTGCGGACAAGCTGCGCGGGCGCGCCCATCCATAATTCGTTCCGGCCGATCCGCTTGCCCGGCGCGAGCAGGCCATTGGCGCCCAGCATTCCGCCCTCCTCCACCACCGCGCCGTCCAGCACGGTGGCGCCCATGCCGATGAAGGCGCGGTTTTTCAGGGTGCAGGCATGGATGATCGCGGCATGGCCGACCGTTACGTCCTCGCCGATGAGGGTTCCCTGGATGTTGGAGGAGACGTGGATGATCGTGCCGTCCTGGATGTTGCTGCGCGCACCGATGATGATCGGGTTGCTGTCACCCCGCAGCACGCAGTTGAACCATACATTCGCCTCCGGCCCGATTTGCACGTCGGCGATCAGCACCGCCGTGGGCGCGATCCAGGCTGTGGGGTCGATCCGCGGGGCGACGCCGTCCAGCGCGTAGACCGCGCAAGGCCCGAGGGCGTCAGGCGGCGGCACGGTCTTGCGCCCCGATAAGCGGCTCTTGCAGGTTAAGCATGAGCCCGAGATTCTGGATCGCCGCGCCGGCGGCGCCCTTGCCCAGATTGTCGAGCCGCGCGATCAGCACCGCCTGATCGTCCCGGTTGCCGCCGCAGACGTAAATCTCCATCCTGTCAGTCCCCGCCATGGCCTCCGCCTTGAGATTGTCCGAGAAAATACCGGGATGGGCGCGCACGCGCATATCCGGCTGGTCGTACCGCTCGGCATAAAGATCCGCGAGCGCCCGCAATGTCGGCCCGCCGTTCAGCCGGTCCAGGAACAGGGGGATGCAGACCAGCATCCCTTGCGGAAAATGCCCCACCGAGGGGAGGAAAAGCGGGCGCCGGGCGAGCCCCCCATGGCGCATGATCTCCGGCACATGCTTGTGGGCGAGCGAGAGGCCATACAGCTCGAAGGCCGGGCCGCCAGCGGCCTCATGAACCGCGATCATCGGCTTGCCGCCGCCGGTATAGCCGGAGACGCCATGGATGGTGACATCGTGCTCCGGGCCGAGCCAGCCGGCATCGGCCAGCGGCCGCAGCAAGGCGATGGCGCCTGTCGCGTAGCAGCCCGGGTTGGCCACCAGCCGGCTTGCCGCGATTTCCGCCGCCTGGCCTGGGCCAAGCTCGGGGAAGCCATAGGTCCAGCCGGGCGCTAGGCGGTGGGCGGTGCTGGCGTCCAGCAGCTTCGGCGCGGCGGCGCCAAGGGAAAGCGCCATCTCCGCCGCTTCCCGCGCGGCTTCGTCCGGCAGGCAGAGAACCGCGACATCCGCCTCCCGCATCGCGGCAAGCCGGGCCTCCGGATTTTTTCGCGTTTCCTCGTCCAGGCTGATCAGCGCGAGGCCGGATGCGGCTTGCGGCAGCCGGGTCAGCCGCTCGCGGATTTGCAGCCCGGTCGTCCCTGCTTCACCGTCGATAAATATCCTGAAGGCCATGGTCTCCAATTCCGCAATGCTGGCAACGCCGCTTTGGGCGTGCTAGGCGATCCCCGGAAACCAGAAGCTCGGGGAGCTTACGCATAATGTCCGATTCCATGCTGGCGCAACCGCCGCTTGTCGTCAACGCGCAATACATCAAGGACCTGTCGTTCGAGGTTCCGAACGCGCCGGCAATCTATACCCTGCTCCGTTCCGCGCCGCAGGTGGCGATCAAGCTCGATGTGCAGGTCCGCCGGATCGAGGAGAACCACCCGGTGTTCGAGGTCACGCTTGCCACGCGGGCGGAAGCCACCATGCCGGACCCCGAGGCCGCCAATGGCGGCGCGGAGGGAAAGCCGCAGATCGTCTTCATCGCCGACCTTTCCTTTGCCGGGGTGTTCACCCTGAACAACCTGCCGGAAAACCAGCATGAGCCGTTCCTTCTGGTGGAATGCCCGCGCCTGCTCTTTCCCTTCGCGCGGAATATCCTGGCCGATGTCACGCGCGACGGCGGCTTTCCTCCGGTGCTGCTCGGCCCGGTGGATTTCGTGAGCCTCTGGCAGCAGCGCCGCGCCCAGATGGCCGGCCAGGCCGCTCACGCCTGAGAGCTCACGCCTGAGAGCTCACGCCTGAGACAGGCCGGCCGGGACCGGCGGATAGCGTTTCAGGATCAGCAGCATCAGGGCCATGGCGGGCAGCGCCGCGAAAGCGGTGAGGATGAAAAAGGGGATGAACCCGGTTGCCGCCGCAATGAAGCCGGAAAGCCCGCCTAAGGTCCGCAGGGCGAGCGGCGCCAGGGAGGAGAGCAGGGCGTATTGCGTGGCCGTGAAGGCCGTGTTGCACAGCCCGGAAAGATAGGTGAGGAACGCGGCATCGGCGAAGCCCTCGGCAAAGGATTCGAGCGCCGAGGTTGCCACCAGCATGTGCGGCTGGTGCGGGAACAGCCCGAGCGCCGGGTACATCAGCAGCGCCGCCGTCTGGAACGCCCCGGTGAGCAGCAAGGCCCGGCCGGTGCCGATCCGGGCTACCAGCCAGCCGCCGGACGCCGTGCCCGCCAGCGTCGCCGCCAGCGAGACCGGCCCGTTGGCCACGGCGATCATCGCCCGGTTGAACCCAAGATAAGTGTAATAGGGCGCCAGCATCACGCCCGCCAAAGCCTCGCCCAGGCGGAACAGGATGATGAAGGCGACGATCGCCCAGGCCCCCCGGCGCTTAAGGAAATCCTTGAGCGGGGCGCGCACCGCGTGGGCGAAACGCGCGGCGAAGCCGGCCGGAACGCCGCGCGGCGCGCGCCCAAGCTCAGCCCCGGACTGAATCTCATGTTCTGGCTCTGGCTCTGGCTCTGGCTCTGGCGCCAGCAGCGTTGCCGCCGGGCCAGCCAGGGCCAGCCCGGCCATGGCCAGAACCGCCGCGTGCCAGCCCACGCTGGCCGACCAGGCGATGACGCCGGCGCCGGAAATCAGCAATGCCGCCCGGTAGCCCCAGACATAGCAGGCCAATGCCGCGCCCTGCTGCCGGGGCGGGAATGTTTCGATACGCCAGGCGTCGATCAAAATATCCTGGCTCGCGGAAACGAAGGCAAGCACGGCGCCGATGGCCAGCGTGCCCGCCACGCCCCTTGCGGGTTCGGAGAGGCCAAGCGCGGCGATCGCCAAAATCAGCAGCGCCTGCACCGGCAGCAGCCAGCCCCGGCGCCGCCCCAGCCGCCGCAGGCCGGGCGGCGGTTGCAACTCGTCAAAAACCGGGGCCCACAGGAATTTGAGCGCGTAGGCCAGCCCGATATTGGCGGTAAGCCCGATTAGTCCGAGCTTGACATGCGCGGAAGTGAGCCACATGCGCAGCGTGAACCCGGTAAGCGCGAGCGGCAGGCCGGAGGAAAAGCCCAGCACCGCCATCAAGCCCATGCGTTTTGGCGAAATTCTCGGGGCGGCTTCCATGCCCCGCCATTCTGCCAGGGACAGGCGGCGCCGCGTCAAGACGGATTGCGCAATCCGCGCCGGGAGGGGAAGCTTGCGCGACGATGCCGGAAGACGATCCGGAAGGATGAAGCTGGGCTGGCGGATGACAAAGGGTGGCGCGCTTTCCGAAGCCGATCTCGAACTCTGGGCAAGCTATGCCCGGACGGTGCGTCCGCTGCGCGGCCGGCCGCGCCCGGCATCCTCCGCTCAGCCCGCCCCGCGCCCTGCCCCATTGCCAGCCCCATTGCCAGCCCCATTGCCACCCCTGGCGCAAACCGGTGCCGACGCACCCGCGCGGGCCGCGCCGGCACCAAGGCCGCCGCGCCCGCCCGAGCCGGCCAGGATAAACGCGCCGCCGCCGGGACTCGACCGGGCCTCGTGGCAGAAATTCCGCGCCGGCCGAATCCCGCCCGCCCGGGCGCTGGACCTGCACGGCATGACCGCCGCGCGGGCGCACCATGCCGTGCAGCGCTTCATCCTGGAATCCCGCGCGGAGGGCTTGCGGGTGGTGGAGATCATCACCGGCAAGGGTTTGGTGCTGGTGCGCGAACTGCCGCACTGGCTGAACGCGCCGGAGCTTCGGCCGGCCATTCTGGCGCTTGCCCATCCGCATGCCGCGAATAGCGGCGCGCTGCGCATCCTGCTCCGCCGGCTGCGCCCATGACCCCCTTTTAAGCGCGGGATCAGCCGATACAGGCCTCGATGAGGGGGCGGGTGTTTTCCGGGGTCATTTGCACGGGATTGCCGCCAGCCGAGGGGTCCTTGAGCGCGCCGTTCAGAATGGCGCCGATATCGGGCCGGGTGACGCCCAGCGCCCGGAGATTGCCGGGTATGCCGAGCGATTCGTTCAGCCAGGCGACGAAGTTGCAAAAACCCTCGAACCCGCCGGCGATGTCGAGATAGCGCGCGGCGGCGGCTATCCGTTCCTCGATGGCGGGGCGGTTGAAATGCAGCACCGGGACGATGACGGCGGCATTGGTGGTGCCGTGATGCGTGTTGTACAGCGCGCCGACGGGGTGGCTGATCGCGTGGATCGCGCCGAGGCCCTTCTGGAAGGCAACGGCACCCATCAGCGCCGCAGCCATCATCTGCGCCCTTGCTTCCAGATCGTGGCCATCGGCATGGGCGCGCGGCAGATAATCCTTGACGAGCCGCATGCCTTCGAGCGCGATCCCTTGCGACATCGGATGGAAGAACGGGGAGCAATAAGCCTCCAGGCAATGCGCGAAAGCATCCATGCCGGTGCCGGCGGTGATGGCTTTCGGCATGGGAACGGTCAGCTCCGGATCGCAGATCACGCCGGCGGCAAGAATTTCCGGATGGAAGATGATCTTCTTCTCATGCGCGGCGGAATTGGTGAGAACGCAGGCGCGGCCTACCTCGGAGCCGGTTCCGGCGGTGGTCGGCACGCAAATATTCGGATAGATCGCGGTGGCATCGGCGCGGGTCCACCAGTCGCCGATATCCTCGAAATCCCACACAGGCCGGCTCTGCCGTGTCATGAAGGCGATCAGCTTGCCAAGGTCGAGGCCGGAGCCGCCGCCGAAGGCGATGACGCCATCGTGACCGCCGGATTTGAACGCGGCGATGCCGGCGGCGAGGTTCTTTTCATTGGGGTTGGGATCGACCTCGGCGAAAAGCGCGCGGCCCAGGCCCGCGGCGGCGAGTATGTCCAGCGTCGCGGCGGCGACGGGCAGGCTCGCCAGGCCGCGATCGGTCACCAGCAGCGGCCGCGCGATGCCCGCCGCCGCGCAGGCCTGGGGAAGCTCCCGGATACGGCCGGAACCGAAACGGATAGCGGTTGGGTAAGACCAGTTGGCGGTTAGATTCATGGCGGGGCATCCCGGGCCGGAGGTTGCGGCGCCAGTCTAGACGATAACTGGTCTAAACCATAACCGGTCTATGCCATAAGATGCGCGCCACCGTCGACCGGGATAACGGTTCCGGTAATATGCTTCGCCGCGTCGCTCACGAGAAATGCCGCGAGATTGCCGATATCGTCGATCTGGATGAGCTGGTGTTCCGGGGCTTTGGCGGCCGCTTCCTCCAGGAGCTTGTCGAAATTTTCGATACCGCTGGCGGCGCGCGTGCGGATGGGCCCGGGCGAGATGGTATGGGCGCGGATATATTTGGGGCCGAGTTCCGCGGCGACATAACGCATGCTGCTCTCAAGCGCGGCCTTGACCGGTCCCATGAGATTGTAATTTTCGACGACGCGCTCCGAACCATAGAAGGTGACGCCGAGCAGACAGCCACCCCTGGGCATCAGCGGCTCGGCGAGATGGGCCATCCGGATGAAGGAGTGACAGGATATGTTCATCGCCACATCGAAGCCTTCCGCGCTACAGTCCGTGACCCGTCTGTGCAGATCCACGGTCGGCGCGTAGGCGATCGAGTGCAGGAGGAAATCGAGCCCGCCCCATTCCGCCCGTACCCGATCAAAGACAGATTCGAGCTGCCCCGCTTCACGAACATCGCAAGGCAAAACCAGGGGACAAGGCAATTTGTCGGTAACTTTCCGGACGAAGGGTTCCGCCTTGGCGTTGAGATACGTCGCCCCGAGCGTAGCGCCGGCGGCGGCGAAGACACGGGCACAGCCGGCGGCGATGCTGTAGTCGTTCGCGATGCCGAAAACGAGGCCGCGCTTGCCGCTAAGATCAACGATGGGAGAATTGCTGCCGGACATGGGATCAGCGCCTCCCGGCAGGCGCGGCGCACGGAATATTTCCCGTCAACGCGGCTGGCCGTGGTTGTGAGCCGTTGAGTGGACCGTTCGTCATCGTCTGTCTCCTTCTTCACTCCGCCTTCGCTCCAGCCTATGTTTATACAAATCTCCGTGCCTGGACATTGATTCAGGTCAGCTTCCGCCATCGGCGGCCGGGGCAGCAAACCGGAGCGGCCCGCGAAAAGGCCGATCGCTGAAATGGCCCGCCGTGGTGACGGCCGTTTAAGGAAAGGGATTTATGCCTCAGTTCCGCATGCTTACGTTCTGTTAGAGATTTGCCAATGTAGAGAACCCGGTTTGCAGGCCGTTCCATCTCATTTGACAATCCTTCCAGGTATGTTACTGCTTCCGTAAGCCTACGGTCAGATGATGGAGATTGTCATCAGCGGCATTTGCAGTGACATGTTTTCAAATTTCAGATTTGACCTGAGGATGGCGGCGCGCTGAGTGAACTCGAGCACTCGGCCAGCGCGCGGCGGATGTTTGCTGCGTTAGAAAAAACAGGAGGAAGCGGACATGAAAGCTGCGGTTTTGCGGGGCGCTAACCAGCCGTTATCACTCGAAGAGCTGGAGCTGCTGCCGCCGCGTGAGGGCGAGGTGAGCGTGCGCTTCGCGGC
>JAJYAF010000063.1 GCA_021779655.1 Pseudomonadota bacterium | reverse complement strand
TACGCCGCCGCCGGACGCGAGGCCGATGCCGCGCGCACCGCCGATCCCACCTCCGCCGAGGCCTGGATCATCACCGGCGCCATCCGGCTCGATGGCGACGATGCCAGGGGCGCCACCGCCGCCTATTCGCAGGCCCTGCGTCTGCGGCCCGGGCATGCCGGCGCCCAGGCCGGGCTGGCTGCCGCCCTATTGGCCGAAGGCCATGCCGAAGCAGCGGCCGGGGCCGCGGAAACGGCGCTACAGTTCACCCCCGGCGACCCGCACGCGCTGTTCACGCTCGCCTCCGCGAAACTCCGCCAAAAATGGCCGGCGGAAGCACTGACCTTGTTCGACCGGTTGATCGCCGCAAACCCCGGTCATGCACGCGCCCGCCATAACCGTGCCCATGCCCTGATCGATCTCGGCAGGCTGGACGAGGCCCGGATTGAACTGCACGCAAGCCTCGAACACGACCCGGAATTGAAGCATGCCTGGGCAACGCTCGGATATCTGCTTACCCTGGAAGGCGAATTGCCGGCCGCCATCGCCGCCTGCGAGCGCGCCATCGCGCTCGATCCGGATTTCGCCGTCGCGCAATGGAATCGCGGCGTCGCCCTGCTGCTCGGCGGCGATTTCGCCGGCGGCTTCGCGGCCTATGAATGGCGCAAACGGCATCCCGTCTTCCGCCACCATTTCACGGCGATGCCCGGCACGCCCTGGCAAGGGCAGCCGCTTGCCGGCAAGCATTTACTCATCCGCGCCGAACAGGGTTTCGGCGATACCATCATGCTCGCCCGCTTCCTGCCGCGCCTTGCCGCCGTCGCCGAAAGCCTGACCCTTTCCTGCCCGCCGCCCTTGTTTCCGCTCTTCCGTGAAACCGGCGGAGCGTTTGCCGGCATAACGCTTTTACCACTCAACGCCCCGGCTGGCCTGCCGGACTATGCGGTGGACCAGATGAGCCTGCCCCATATCCTGGCCGTCACCGAGGAAAATATCCCGCTCGCCTCCGGTTATTTGCGGCCTGACCACGCCCGGCAGCGGGCCATTGCCGCCACGCTGCCGCCCGGGCCTCGCATCGGAGTCGTCTGGGCAGGCAATCCCGGTCATGACAACGACCATCACCGTTCGCTCCCGCCCGGCGCCCTCGCGCCGCTGCTGGCCCTTCCCGGGCTTGCGTTCATCAGCCTGCAAATCGGCTCCAGGGCGGGTGAGTATGCAATTTTCGATGCCGCGCCCCTTATCCGCGATTATGCCGACACGGCTGCCTTGGTCGCCAGCCTGAGCGCGGTCGTCACCGTCGATACATCGGTCGCGCATCTGGCCGGCGCCCTGGGCATCCCGTGCCATGTCCTGCTCTCCAAAGCCTGCGACTGGCGCTGGCGGCTGGGCCGCACCAGCACCCCGTGGTACACGAGCCTCACGCTGCACCGGCAGGAGAAGCTTGACGACTGGTCCCTGCCGCTCGCCTCCGCCATGGGCCGGCTGCGGCGGATCGCCGTTCAGTAATTCGGCCAAAGGCCGGGAGTCGCCAATTCCAGCACATGCCCGTCGGGATCGTCGAAATAAAGGCTGCGGCCACCGGCTGGCCAGTGGACCTCGCTGCGGATCGCAACGCCTGATTCGACCAGGTGCCGCCGCCAGTCGGCATAGCTCTCCGCCGGGATGGCAAAAGCCATATGAAGCGGCCCCGCGCCGTCATGGCCGGGGATCACGCCGCCTTTGGTTAGCACATCGGCGTGCGACTCACCCCGCTTGAATACCAGCAACACGCCGCTCGCGCCTGCATCGAAGGCGGTCAGCCGCTCGCCCGAAAACATGGGATTGAGGCCCAGAATATCTTCGAAAAACCGGCAGGCCCGCGCCATGTCCTCGACATAGAGTGCCGTTTCCAACAATCCGCTGATCGGCGGCATGCTTTTTCCCATCGGAATGACCTGATTCCGATTTGGCGGCCCGCCCGCTCAAATCAATATGCTAATGACCAGCATTGGTCCCGGAAAAATCCGGCTTTAGCCCGGAGGCGGCAAGCTGCTCCGCCAAAATCGCTTTCAGCCGCTCCAGCCCCGCTTGCGAAGCCGATTCCGCCCGCGCCACCAGCACGGCCTGCGTGTTGGAAGCCCTGAGCAACCACCAGCCATCCGGCGTGGTCACCCGCACACCGTCGATATCGGAAACCTTCTCGCCCGCCGCCTTGAGCCGGCCGGCCACTTCCTGCACCACGGCGAATTTCCTGTCCTCGGCACAGTCGAATCGCAATTCCGGCGTATTGACGACCTTGGGCAGGCTCTTCCGGAACGCGGCCACAGAGCGGCCTCCGCGCGCGATCACGCCCAGCAGCCGCACCGCCGCGTACAACGCGTCGTCGAATCCGTACCATTTATCGTTATAGAAAATATGCCCGGACATCTCGCCCGCCAATGGCGCGTTCACTTCCGCCATTTTCGACTTGATCAGGCTATGCCCGGTCTTCCACATCAAGGGCTTGCCGCCGGCCTTGGCTATTTCATCGAACAGCACCTGGCTCGCCTTGACATCCGCGATGATCGTCGCGTTCGGATGCTGCTTCAGCACGTCCCGCGCCATTAAAATCAGAAACTGGTCGCCGAACAGAATTTCGCCGGTATCGTCCACGATCCCGATACGGTCGGCATCGCCATCGAAGGCCACGCCCACATCCGCGTGCTTCTCCGCCACCGCGCTGATCAGCTGCCGCAGATTTTCGGGCACCGTGGGGTCCGGATGATGCGCTGGAAAACGCCCGTCGATTTTGGCGTTCAGAACGGCATGCTCGCCGGGCAACCGTTTCACGAGCTTCTCCAGCGCCTGCCCGGCGGCGCCATTGCCAGGATCCCAGACCACTTTCAGCCCCCGCTCGCCGCCATCCCAATCCTGGAGCAGACGGTCAACGTAAGCATCGCTCAGATCCTTGCGCGCGACCCCTCCCGCGGCTTCGGCAACGACCTTGCCGGCGGCGGCGCGCTCACCAAGATCCGTTATCGCAGCGCCGAAGAACGGCTTGCGTCCGAGCATCATTTTGAAGCCATTATAATTCGCCGGGTTATGGCTGCCGGTCACCATGATGGCGCCGTCGGTGCGTTCCGTGAATGCGGCGAAATACAGCATGGGCGTCGGGCCCAGTCCGATATCGAGGACATCCATCCCGCTCGCCACCAGGCCCTCGATCAGCTTGTCCGCCAGAGCCGGCGAAGAAAGCCGCCCATCCCTTCCCACCGCCACCCGCTTGCCGCCGGCTTCCGCGACGATCGACCCGAAAGTCCGGCCGATGGCGAAGGCGTCCGCTTCATGCAGCGTCTCGCCGACGATTCCCCGAATATCGTACTGGCGGAGCGTGCTGGGGTCGAATTTATGGGAAAATTTCATGCTGCCTCAAAGGTTGACGTAGTTCTTGAGGAACGCCCGCACCGCCGGCCCCAGATCGGACCGCGCCAGGGCGAAAGCCACCTGCGCCTCCACGAAGCCGATCTTGTCGCCGCAATCGAACCGCCGGCCCTCGAATTTCAGGCCATAAAACGGCGCATGGCCGATCATCTTCGCCATCGCGTCCGTCAGCTGCACCTCGTTACCGGCGCCCCGCTCCATCTGGCTTAAATATCCCACCACCTCCGGCAGCAGCACGTAGCGGCCGATGATGGAAAGATTGGATGGCGCGTCCTTTGGCGAGGGCTTCTCGACCAGACCCTTCACCTCCACGCGATTTCCCGAAATCTCGCCGATTTTCAAAATGCCGTACCGGTTGGTCTGCTCGCGCGGCACTTCGGTTACCGCCACCACATTGCCGCCGGTTTCATGATAAACATCGGCCAGCTGCTTCAGGCATGGCGTCTCGCTCAGAACCAGATCATCGGGTAGCAGAATGGCGAAAGGGTCGTCACCGATGAAGGCCCTGGCGCACCAGATCGCATGACCAAGACCCAGCGGCACCTGCTGGCGCACGGTCGTGATGGAACCGGGAGGCATTGCCTCCTCCCGCAGCAGATCCAGCGCGTCCCGCTTGCCCCGTTCGGCGAGCGTGGCTTCCAATTCGAAGGCGATATCGAAATGATCGATCAGGGCCGTCTTGCCGCGGCCGGTCACCATGCAGAACTGTTCTATTCCCGCGGCCCGCGCCTCGTCCACGGCGTACTGGATCAGCGGCTTGTCCACCACGGGGAGCATCTCTTTCGGCATGGCCTTGGTGGCCGGCAGAAACCGGGTGCCAAGACCGGCAACCGGCAACACCGCTTTACGCAATGGTTTATTCAAGAAAATCTCCCAATTCCCGGCGCGCGATAAAAACGATCTACGTCATGAACATATGACCGCTATGCCGCATGAGTGCCATGGGCGGCCAGACGCGGCAAGCGCATTCGACAGTCAAAACGCGGCCCGGCCATCAACGGTCTGCCGGCAGGTACATCGCCGGTCCATCGCCCGGGGTCCGCCGCGACAGCCTTCGCCGGTTGCGTGCGGCCTGCACCATATCGGCAAAGTATTGCCGCACCGCCTCGGGCTGGCCACTGCGCCGGTCCAGCGCCCGCAGGCAGAAATGCACCCGTGCCATACCCTGATAATAATCCGTGAATGCGTAATTCAGCGCCCCGCCCGCCAGAGCGCCGGCTATGGGAACCGCCTGCGCGAGAAACTTCTCGGACAGCGCCACGCCGAACCGCGCCGCCGCCGATTTGATCAGCAGGCGGGTCGCGAAATGGTTCATGCCGATGCGCGTCAGCCAATAGCCGATCTCCTGCTCGTCATCGGACGGGCCCGGCCCGCCAAATGCCAGGACTTCCAGACAAACCCGCTTCGTCTCGTCCGAGCCGATATCCTCTCCGAAATCACGCGCGACCTCGGCGATCGAGCGCAGGATCGTGGCCGTGGTGAATGGAATATCGAAAAACATTCCGGGCAGGCCGATGAAGCCGGAAGCAACCCCGCTCGCCGCGGCGGCCACCCTGTGCAGCCGGTTACCGCGCGGCCGCCGGGGCCGCAAAATCCGGGGGGTGCTGGCCAGACCCGCCGTTGCCACCGGATATCCGCTCCACAGCGTGTCCTCGATACTCTCCTGAACGCGCTCTATGAACCCGGCCCAGTTACGCCCGCCCAGCCGCTCCCCCACATTGACGGCGCGGCCGCGTATGCCCTCGATCCGGCGGCCGAACAGCGCCGTCAGGCGCATCAGAAAACCATTGGAATCCGCCATGATCATCGCCGCCCGCCAAAGCTCCGCTTGCTCGACGGGGGTTAAAAAACCGGCGGACGCGGCGATCTTGGCGGGGATGGGCGGCAGCACCTTCATGCCGCCTGCAATGCGCACAGGAAAGCCGACCCTGCCAAGTTAAGATATGGTGAGAAAGCCGGCTCGGCTTGAGCGCGCGATCGGTTCAAGTGGACGCGATCAAGCGTCAACCTGAACCGTGAATCGCCCGCTAAAATAGCGTTTTCAGCGCCGCCGAGCGATCAGGCGGCCGCGCGCATGCCCTTCACCGCTTCGACGATCTCGGCGAACGCCGCCGCGTCGTCGAAGGCGATGGCCGCAAGCACCTTGCGATCCAGTTCGATCCCGGCCGATTTCAGGCCGAAAATGAACTGGCTGTAGGTCAGCCCATGCTCGCGCACCGCCGCATTGATCCGCTGGATCCAAAGCGAGCGGAACTCGCGCTTCTTGACCCGCCGATCCCGATACGCGTACCGCAACGCCTTTTCCAGCCGTTCCAGCGCGATCCGGTAATTGGTCGAGGAGCGTCCGACATAGCCCTTGGACTGCTCGAGAATTTTCTTGTGCCGGGCGTGAGTCGTCACGCCCCGTTTCACCCGTGCCATAGCGTCTCCTTACCGCAATCCGTAGGGCGCCCATTGCTTGACGGTCAAACCGTCCGCATGGGTCAAAACCTGGCTACCGCGATTGGTCCGCTTGGCCTTCTGGCTTCGCGCCATCAAATTATGGCGCTTTTTGCCCGGGCCGGCCAGAACCTTGCCGGTCGCGGTAATCTTGAACCGCTTCTTGACCGACGACTTGGTCTTCATTTTCGGCATTTTATACTCCTTGAAAGCCATAACGGCGGCCGGGCATGCCTGAAAGCCCGGTCTCGCACGCGCCGCGCTATACCCCCGCCGAACCCCTGGCGCAAGCCTTGGAGCGGGGGGCGTCGGGCTACTTCAGCAGACCGGCCACGGCGTCGCGTTCCTCCAGGAGTTCGGAGAGTGTATGTTGCAGCCGGGATTTCGAGAAATCGTCCATCGGCAGCCCCTTCACGCGCTCGTATCTGCCGTTGGCACAGGTCGCCGGCACGCCGAACATGATGTCTTCCGGCACGCCGTAATCCCCATCGGAGGGCATGCCCATCGACACCCATTTGCCGTTCGTGCCCAATACCCAGTCCCGCACATGGTCGATCGCGGCGTTGGCGGCCGATGCGGCCGATGATAGTCCGCGCGCCTCGATGACGGCGGCGCCACGCTTGCCCACCGCCGCGAGATAGGTGTTCCGGTACCAGTCCTCGTCGTTGATGATGTCCTTGATCAGCTTGCCCCGCACGGTCGCGAAGCGGTAGTCGGCATACATGGTGGGTGAATGGTTGCCCCATACGGCCACCTTTTCCACCTCCCCGACCGGGACCCCCGCCTTTTCCGCCAGCATGGAGGTCGCGCGGTTATGGTCCAGAGGCAACATGTCGGTAAAAGCGGCCTTCGGCAGGTCGGGCGCCGATTTCATGGCGATATAGGCGTTGGTGTTCGCCGGATTGCCCACCACCAGCACCTTCACGTCGCGCTTCGCGTTCTCGTTCAGCGCCTTGCCCTGCACCTTGAAGATTTCGGCGTTGGCGGCAAGCAGATCGCGCCGCTCCATCCCCGGCCCGCGCGGCCGCGAGCCAACCAGGATGCCGATATCGATATCCTTGAATGCCTTGTTCGGATCATCGGTGGGTTCAACGCCGGCGAGCAGCGGGAAGGCGCAGTCATTCAATTCCATGATCACGCCGGTCAGCGCCTTTTGCATGGCCGGCAGGTCCAGCAGGTTCAGGGTGACCGGCTGGTCCTTGCCCAGCAGGTCACCATTGGCGATGCGAAACAAAAGGGCATAGCCGATCTGGCCGGCAGCACCGGTAACGGCGACGCGGACGGGTTGTTTCATCAGGGAGCACTCCTTCATCCCAGGGCGATGATTCGCCGGGCGTAGCGCTGAACCTTTATCCCGTCCAACGGACTCATCTCAAGTCCCGCCGTTCTGAAGCCCGCCTTTCTCGCCCCCTGCTCATCCCACAATGAGCGGGATCGGATGACTGGCATTGGTCACCATTTCCGGCATCCCGGCAAGAGCCTCGCCATCGGCCTGGGTCAAAACCGCGGTGTCGGCGCGAAATTCCACCTGCATGGCGGCGAGGATCCTGACCCCGGGGCAATGCGGCAGCAAATTCAACGGCAGCGCGGCGCCGGAAAGCAGCGCCGGTAGCGTGCCCGGGCGCTCGAACAGCGCGACCTGAAAGCCCGGCATGGTCGATGCCGCGTTCGGGGCCAGCAGATACGGGCCGCCATAAAGCCGTCCCTTGCTCACCACCACGCTCGCCGCCTTGTATTCTCGGCCATCCACGGCAAGCCGCACCTCCGGAAAGCGATATGCGACCGATTCCCACAGCGACTGCCAAACATAGGCGCCACGGCCGATCAGGCGCTTGAGCGGCAGCCTCAGCCCATGCACCACCGCGCCATCGAACCCCAGCCCCAGCATCTGGACGAAGGCATGCTCCTGGCCGTCCATCCTGGCGATGCCCGGCCACAACACCGCCTTACGCCGGTAGGCGAGCGTGTTGGCGATCGCGCGCGCCCCGGTCGCGAGCCGATATTCCCGCGCCAGCACATTGGCGGTGCCCAGCGGAATGATGCCGAGCGCGGCATTGCTTCCGATCAGCCCGTTCGCCACTTCCGCGATCGTGCCATCCCCGCCCGCCGCCACCACCGTCGCTTGTCCGTCGCACGCGGCCTCGCGCGCGAGCTCCGTCGCGTGGCCCGAATATCGGGTTCTGGCCACGTCCAGCTTCACGCCGTTCGCCACCAGCAGATCCAGCACCCGCCAAAGCGCGGTCGCCCGCCTTTGCCCAGCTACTGGATTGAAAATCACCAACATCGAAAAAACATCCCGGCGCAGCGGCGGAATTGCCAACGAAGCATGATTCGGATGCGGATTCCACGGTGGATTCATTGACATTATCGTGACGATCGCAATTCGCAAATCTCAAGGAACAGTCATGGAATCTTCACTGTCACCGGCGCGGAAAGCTGGCCTATGGCCCAGGCCATGGACGCCAGCATCCCGCAGCGACTCCGGTGCTCAACCGCCTATCGGAGCATCTTTATCTCCGATACCCATCTTGGCACGCGCGGTTGCCGGGCGGCATTCCTTGCCGATTTCTTAAGCGCGATCAGTTGCGAAAACCTCTACCTTGTCGGCGACATCATCGATGGCTGGCGCCTGCGCCGCTCCTGGTTCTGGGACAAGCATCACGACGAGGTGCTCCGCCTCATCCTGCGCCATGCCAGGGCCGGCACAAACGTGATCTACGTGCCCGGCAATCACGACGAAATGATGCGCAAATACGTCCCCGATGCGATCGAGGTCGCGGGCATTCGCATGCAGACCGAGGCCGAGCACATAACGGCCGACGGCAAGCGCCTGCTCATCACCCATGGGGATGCCTTCGATTCCGTCGTGCGCCATGCCAAGATTCTCGCCCTGCTGGGAGACTGGGCCTATACCGTGGCCCTTGGCCTCAACCGCTATTTCAACAAAATCCGCAGCCGTCTCGGCTATCCCTACTGGTCGCTCTCCGCCTGGCTGAAAATGCAGGTCAAGGAAGCGGTCAAGGCGATCGACCGTTTCGAAACCGCACTCGCCGACGATGCCCGGCGCCGCGGCTTCGATGGCGTGGTCTGCGGCCATATCCACCACGCCGAGATGCGCATGGTGAACGGCATTCTCTATATCAACGACGGAGATTGGGTGGAAAGCTGTACCGCGCTTGCCGAGCATATGG
>JAJYAF010000062.1 GCA_021779655.1 Pseudomonadota bacterium | reverse complement strand
CGAGTACGCCCTGCGGGGCGGCATTCTGGATGTGTTCCCCTCCGGCGCCTTCCGCTATTTCCGTGGCATCGGCGATGAAGCGGTCGGGCCGCACGCGCCGCTTGGGCGGCCGGGCGATGCGCTGGCCGAGCAGATCCTGCTCCGTCACCAGGGCCAGCCGGTCGGTCGTGAAGCCGCGTTCCAGCCCCAGCACCGCCAGCGCGACCGCGCCCGGGGGCAGCGCCCGCGCGGCATCGGCATTCTCCACCGCCTGGACGGGGCGGATGCCGTGCTCGCGCAGCATCAGCGCCAGGCGCTCGCGCGAGCCGGCGCTCCAGGCCGCGAGGATGACCGTGCGGCCGCTCGCCGCCCAGCCGCGCCGCAATTCCGCGAAGCCGTCGAACGCGGCGAGCGGCTGGCCGGCCAGGATCGGCCCGGGGCGGCCGCCGATTTCCACACCGTCCGCGCCTTGCGGCTTCGCGAAAGGCGAGAATTCGAAAACCGGCGCGCGCTTGAGCGCGGCATCCAGCGCCGGCTTGTCGAGATACAGCATCTCCGGCGGGATCGGCCGGTAGATCGGCTCGCCCGAGCGCGGCGGCCCGCGACGTTCGGCGTAGTGATCGGCGATAAGCTCAAGCCGCGCCGCGATCGCGCCCCGCGCCTGATGATCGAAGCTGATCGAGGCATTGGGCACGTAATCGAAAATCGTCTCCATGCCGGGGCTGAAAAGCGGCGCGTAATGCTCCACCCCGGGATGCCGGTGGCCCGCCGACACCGATTGATAAAGCGGGTCCTCCATGGCCTCGGGGCCGAACATCTCGCGCCAGGCGGCGCGGAAACGCGCGACCGAGACGCCATCGAACGAGAGTTCGGAGGCAGGGTGGAAATCGAGCCGCGCCACCGGCTCGCCGCTGCGCTGGGTCTGAGGGTCGAACCGCCGGATCGTATCGACGGTATCGCCGAAAAAATCGATGCGCACGGGCGCGCCGGCGCCGGAGGGGAACACATCCAGAATGCCGCCCCGCAGGGCGTACTCGCCAGGCTCCATCACGGTGCCGGCACGGCTATAGCCATCGGCATCGAGGAACGCCGCCAGATCCTCGGGCGCGAAACGGTCCCCCGTTTTCAATTTGACGCCGGCACCCGCAAGCGCCGCGCGGGGCGGCACCTTCTGCAAGGCGGCATTGACGGTGGTGAGCACGATGCGCTTTTTACCCGGCTCCGCCCGCAACCGGGCAAGGGCGGCGATTCGCTCCGCGACCAGCGCCGGGTGGGGGGAGACGCGATCATAGGGCAGGCAATCCCAGGCCGGAAAGGCGATGACCTCCACCTCCGGGCCGAAGAAGCCTATGGCCTCCGCCAGGAGCGCCAGGCGGGAATCATCGCGCGCCACATGCAGCACCGGGCCTTCCCGCTCGCTCAGGCGGCGCACCAAAGCGAGGGCGTCGGCCCCTTCCGGCACGCCGTAAACGGTGATCATGCGGACCGGCCGAGTGCCGCGGCGCGGATGCGGCGGAGCATGGGCGTGTCCGCATGCGCGGGGATGGGCCGGCGGCCGGTGAGCCAGTCGGCCAGGTCGGGATCGGGAAGGTCGAGGATGGCTTCCAGCTCGGCCAGCTCGTCAAGCGTCATGGCGGCGATTTCAGCCTTGGCGAAGCCGCCGAGCAACAGGTCGTTTTCCCGGGTGCCGCGATGCTGGGCGCGGAAAAGCAGCCGGCGCCGCCGGTTATCCAGGGTTTGCGGGGAGGATCGTTGGGGTTGTTGCATCAGCCTGGTCTTCGCCTGGGTTGCGATATAAAGGCGCGGCGGCCAAGAGTTAAGCCCGTGAGCATGGAGATTCTGGCCCCGCTGCGCGCGCCGATCGCAACGCTGCCCGGCATCGGGCCGCGCCTTGCGGCGCTGCTGAAAAAACGCGTGGGCGGCGACCGGCTGCGCGACATCCTGTTCCATCTGCCCGTGGAATTCATCGATCGCCGGCCGGTGGTGACGATTCGCGACGCGAAGCCGGGCGGCATCATCACGCTGCGTGCCTCCGTGGTGCGGCACGAGGCGCCGGCCAAGAGAACGCAGCCGCACCGGGTGGTGATCGGCGATGAGACAGGCTTCGCGGAAATCGTGCTGTTCCATGCCGCGCGGCTGGCGCAGTTTCCGGTCGGCGCGCGGCTGCTGATTTCCGGCCGTGCCGAGCGGTTCGCGGACCGGCTGGTGCTGCCGCACCCGGACCATGCGCTGCCGGAGGCGAAGGAAGAATTGTTTCCCTGGATCGAGCCGGTCTGGCCGCTGGCGGCCGGCATTCCGCCCAAGGTGATGCGCCGCGCGGCGCTGGCGGCACTCGCGCGGCTTCCCCTGCTGCCGGAGTGGCAGGATACGGCGATTCTGCGCGGCCGGAGCTGGCCCGGCTTTTCCGAGGCGCTGGCGGCGCTGCACGCGCCGGAGCACATGCCGCAGCCGCAGGCGCAGGCGCGGCTGGCCTATGATGAACTCCTGGCGCGCCAGCTTGGCTTTGCCGTAGCCCGCGCGCGCAGGCGCAGACGTCCCGGCCGGGCGCTTGCGGGCACCGGGGTTTTGCGGGCCGAGGCGCTGCGCCGGTTCGGCCTGCCGCCCACCCCGGCGCAGGCCAAGGCGCTGATGGAGATCGATGCCGACCTGGCCGCCCCGCACCAGATGCGCCGGCTCCTGCAGGGCGATGTGGGATCGGGCAAAACCCTCGTGGCGGTGCTGGCCATGCTGCGCGCGGTGGAAAGCGGCGCGCAGGCGGCGCTGCTGGCGCCCACGGAAATTCTCGCGAGGCAGCACCACGCGGTGCTGCAACGACTGTCCCCGGTAGCGGTGGGGCTGCTGACGGGTGGCGTCAAGGGCAAGGCGCGGGGCCGGCTGCTGGCGGCGCTGGCCGAGGGCGGCATGCCCCTGGTGGTGGGCACGCACGCGCTGTTCCAGGAGCATGTCGCGTTCCGCAACCTGGCGCTCGCCGTGATCGACGAGCAGCACCGTTTCGGCGTGGACCAGCGGCTGCGGCTTGGCGCGAAGGGCGCGGCAACCGATCTACTGGTGATGACCGCGACGCCCATTCCGCGCACCTTGCTGCTGACCCATTGGGGCGAGATGGATATCAGCCGCATCACGGAAAAGCCGCCCGGCCGCCGGCCGGTCACCACCACGCTGCACCGGCTTTCGGAACTGCCCCGGGTGCTGGACGCCGTGGCCCGCGCCCTTGCCGCCGGCGGGCGGGTCTACTGGGTGTGCCCGCTGGTGCGCGAATCCGAATTGCTGGACATCACCGCGACCGAGCAGCGCTTCGCCGAACTGCGCGGCCGTTTCGGCGCGGCCGTGGCGCTGGCCCATGGCCGGCAGGACGCGCAAACGCGCAATGCGGCGCTGGCGGCGTTTGCCGAGGCCAGGGTGGGGATCCTGGTGGCGACCACCGTGATCGAGGTGGGGGTGGACGTGCCGGAGGCCAATGTGATGATCGTCGAGCACGCGGAGCGGTTCGGCCTGGCGCAACTGCACCAGCTGCGCGGCCGGGTGGGGCGCGGGAGCAGGCAGAGCTACTGCCTGCTGCTGCATGCCGACAAGCCGAACGAGACCGCGCGGCGGCGGCTTGCCCTGCTGCGCGAGACCGAGGACGGTTTCGCCATCGCCGACGAGGACTACCGGCTGCGCGGCAGTGGCGATGCGCTGGGCACCCGGCAGTCCGGTCTGCCCGGCTATCTGCTAGCCGATCCGGAGGCGCATCTCGACCTGCTGCCCATGGCGAACCAGGACGCCACGCTGCTGCTGGAGCGCGACCCGAAGCTGCTGTCGCCGCGCGGGCAGGCAGCGCGCGTCCTGCTCAACCTGTTCGACCAGCGCGAGGCAATGGAAACGCTGAATGCGGGATGAATTCAAATGATGGATGAACTCAAATGAATGGAGCGGCCAGGGACGAGGCTGTGAGGGAATATCCCGACGCGCCACGGGTCGGTGTCGGCATCGTGCTGCTGCGGGGCGATGAGGTCCTGCTGGTGCGGCGCGGCAAGCCGCCCGCCGCCGGCATGTGGAGCCTGCCCGGCGGCGCGCAGGAGCTGGGGGAAACGGCCGGGGACTGCGCGAAGCGCGAATTGTTCGAGGAAACCGGGCTGCATGCCGGCCCGGTGCATCTGGTGGGCCATGTCGATTCCATCCATCACGATGCCGCCGGGCGGATCCAGTACCATTACACCATTCTGGATTTCGCGGCGCGCTACGAAGGCGGCGAACCGATGCCGGGCGGCGACGCGCTGGAAGCCGCCTGGGTGCATCCCGCCCGCTTCGACGACTACGCGCTCTGGCCAGAGGCCAGACGGATCATCGCGCTGGCGCGCGACCGGTTCGGATAGGCGCGATCGCGCGCAGGCAGACGAGACGGCGGCGCCGATGGGCGCCGATCGTCTCAGCGCTCACATTATAAATCCGCCCCCGCAGACGACACACTGACCGGAAATGAAATTGGCCTCGGGCAGGCAGAAGAGGTAGACCGCCCCGGCGGCTTCCTCCGGCATGCCGACGCGGCCGAGCGGGATCGACTTTTCCATCTGCTGGACCAATTCCGGACTCACGCCCACCCGGATATCCTTGTCGCCGATCTTGATCGTGCTGTTGCCCTTGGCGCTGCTCTCGGTCAGGCGGGTGCGGATCGGCCCGAAGGCAACGGCATTTACGTTCACCTTGTAGCGTCCCCATTCCTTCGCCAGGGCACGCGTGACCCCGAGGATGCCGGCCTTGGCGGCGGAATAATTAACCTGGCCCGCATTGCCGCCCGTACCGGCGATGGAGGAAATATTGACCACCTTGCGGAATACCTCGCGGCCTTGAGCCGCCTCTTCCTTGGCCGCCGCCGCGATCACCGGCTGCGCGGCGCGCAGAATCCGGAACGGCGCTGTCAGATGCACGTCGATGATCGCGCGCCATTGCTCGTCGGTCATCTTCTGGATCACGTTGTCCCAGGTGTAGCCCGCGTTATTGACGATGATGTCCAGCCCGCCGAAACTATCCACCGCGGCCTGCACGAAGCGTTCGGCAAAGCCGTCCTCGGTTACGCTCCCCGCGCAAACCACGGCCTTGCCGCCCGCCTTGGCGATCGTTTCGGCGGTTTCATTGGCCGGCTCGGCGTCGAGATCGTTGACGACCACCCGCGCGCCTTCCGAGGCCAGCTTGCGCGCGATCTCACGCCCGATCCCGCGGCCCGACCCGGACACCAGGGCAACACGCCCATCGAGTTTTTTGCTCATTTCATTGATCCTCCCTATCCCCTGCCGAGGGAGCCGCTCAGGCTTTTTCGTAAAGCGTTACCACGCAGGCGCCGCCCAGACCCAGATTGTGCTGAAGCGCCAGACGCGCGCCCTCCGTCTGGCGCGCCTCGGCCGTGCCGCGAAGCTGCTGAACCAGTTCGGTGCATTGCGCCAGCCCGGTCGCGCCGAGCGGATGCCCCTTCGAGAGAAGCCCGCCCGAGGGATTGGTCACGTATTTGCCGCCATAGGTGTTGTCACCGTCCTCGACGAACTTCGCCGCTTCCCCGCGTCCGCACAGGCCGAGCGCTTCGTAGGTGAGCAATTCGTTTTGGGCAAAGCAGTCATGCAGCTCCACCACGTCCACATCCTCGGGGCCGATCCCCGCCGCCTCGTAGACCTGCCTGGCCGCGCGTTGCGCCATGGATGACCCGACGACCTCGCGCATGTCATGTGCCTTGAATGTTTCCGGGCCATCGGTCGTCATGGCCTGGGCGACGATGCGCACCGAGGTATTGAGTTGGTTCTTCTCCGCGAATTCCTTCGAGCAGATGATCGCGGCCGCGGCGCCGCAGGTGGGCGGGCATGCCATGAGCCTCGTCATGACGCCCGGCCACACCTCCGGCGCCTGCATTACCTGTTCTGGCGTCACCTCCTGGCGGAACAGTGCGAGAGGATTCTTAGCCGCGTGGCGGCTGGCCTTGGCGCGGATCTTGGCGAAAGTTTCCAGCTGGGTGCCGAATTCCTTCATGTAAGCCAGGCCGGCACCGCCGAAATAGCGCAGCGCCAGCGGAATTTCGCCGTTGCCCACGAGCGCCTCGGTTTCAGTGTCGAAAGCCTCGAACGGACTGATGCGATCGTTGAACATCGCGCCGATCGCACCGGGCCGCATCTGCTCGAAACCCACGGCAAGGGCGCAATCAACCACGCCGCTTTCCACCGCCTGGCGCGCCAGAAACAGCGCGGTCGAGCCTGTCGAGCAGTTGTTATTGACGTTGATGACGGGAATCCCGGTCATCCCCACCTGATACAGGGAGCGCTGGCCGCAGGTGCTGTCACCGTAAACATAGCCCGCATAGGCCTGCTGAACCTTTTCGTAGCCGAGCCCGGCATCCGCCAGCGCCGCGCGCGCGGCCTTCGCGGCCATGACATCGTAGCTTTCCGAACTGCCCGGTTTCTGAAACGGCACCATTCCGACGCCGACGACATAGGCTTTCCCGCTCATGGCGTATCCTCCATATGATATGTCGCGCTAACCCATCGCGCCCTTTTTCATGCCGCTAGCAGAAGCTATAAAACATGCGTTGGGCGATACTGAACGCAAAATCGGCCCTTAAGTCAAGAAGCCGGCCGCGACGCAGGACGGGGGCGGCGCAGATCCATGGCGGCTTCATGGCGCCCCGGGCCGCCCGCGCGATATTGAGGGTAACCGGCTCCATCAAAGTCTCGCTTGCATCCAGGCCCGATGGGTTTATTACTATGGAAAAATTTTTGACGAAGACAATCCCAGGAACTGGTAGAGAAATACGATAAGCGGGACACGATGCCCGAGACAGGACTATTCCCGACATATTTTTGTGTTAACGCGGAGACGGAAAAGAATGCCCGAGCCAATTGTTCTCTTTGAAATCGCCGATCGCATCGCGACGGTCACGCTCAACGATCCTGACCGGCGCAATCCCATCACCGGCAGCGAGATGATCGCGGGTCTGCTCGAAGCGTTCGAGCGGGCGCAGCGTAGTCCGGAGGTCAGCGTCATGATCATCACCGGCGCCGGCTCTGCCTTCTGCGCGGGTGGCGACATCAAGGAGATAGCCAGCCCGCATAGCGTGTACCGCACAGACCCGCTGGCGGCGGCGGAATCGTACGTCAACGGCATCCAACGGATACCGCTGGCACTCTACAATCTCGATATTCCCACGATCGCGGCCGTCAACGGTCCGGCGGTCGGCGCCGGCTGCGACCTGACCATGATGTGCGATATGCGCATCGCGTCGGAGAACGCGAAATTTGGCGAAGTGTTCCTCAATCTCGGAATCATTCCGGGGGACGCGGGTAGCTGGTTTCTGCTGCGGCGGCTCGGCCATCAGAAAGCGGCCGAGCTAACCTTCACGGGCCGGATGGTGGAAGCCCGGGAAGCGCTCGAACTGGGCATGGTGCTCGAGGTCGTGCCGCCTGGCGACCTCATGGCGCGGGCGCGCGAGCGCGCGGCGGTGATCGCCTCCAAGTCTCCCCGCGCGGTGCGAATCGCCAAGCGGCTGATGCGCAATGCCGAGCGCATGGATCTGCCGGATTTCCTGAATGCCGCCGCCGGCTACCAGGCGCTGATGCACCAGACCAAGGACCACCACGAGGCGATTACCGCGTTCATCGAGAAACGCAAACCAACGTTTACCGGACGTTGAGCGCCCCGCGATGACACGGCACGAGACGCGATATGAGTAGAAGAGATCTTATCCAGATCGCCGACGCATGGGCCCGCCGCGCGGAGGGTCTGGTTAGCGAGATGGCCCTGAAGGTCGAAAAGATCTCGGTCGATGGCGTTCTGGTGAGAATGCCATTCAACCCATCGTTCTGCGCGGATGAGGGCGAGACCCTGCTCCATGGGGGCATGCTGACCGCCCTTCTGGACAGCGTGTTCGGGCTTGTGAACATGGCGGCGATCGGCGAGATCGTTAACATGGCAACCCTCGACTTGCGTGTCGACTACCTGCGGCCGGCGCGATCGCGGGCCGATGTGATGGTGCGTGCGGAATGCTTCCGGAAAACCCGCTACGTCGCCTTCAATACGGGCAGCGTATGGTTCGATGAATCGGATCAGTCGGAAGTTGCTCGCGGCACGGCCGCCTTCGCCTTCACGCCGCGCGAGCCGGTGTCCTCCACCCGTACTTCATCCGAAAAACCGTCATGACGCCGGAGAGCATAAATCTGCAGCTTGCAAAAGTGCCGTTCTTCCGGTTTCTCGATTTCAAAATCACCGAATACGATGACGGAACCGTCGCGGCGGTATTGCCTTTCGCCGATCGGCTTGTCGGGAATTCCGTGAAGGAATATTATCATGGCGGAATTATCGCCAGCTTCATGGAAGCTGTCGCGTCGATTGCCGTAAGTTTCGCTCCGCTCCCGCCTCCCAAGCCTGTCAACGTGACGGTTGACTATCTCCGGCCGGGGGTGCGCGGCCCGCTGATGGGGCGGGCGACCATCTCGCGGAAGGGTAAACGGCTGGCCAGCGTGCGCACGGTGAGCTGGCAGGATGACGAGTCCCGGCCGGTGGCGGAAGGCCTTTATCACTTCTTGATGGTTTGAGCCTGAATTCGTCCCCGCCTGTTCGTAAAGCACCCCGGCAATGCGCTTCGGGAAGGCCGAATGCGCGCGCCCGGGATGTCGTTGACGCTGCCAGCATGCTTCGTTATCCTGATAAACATTAGAATAATTCTCCCGAGAATAATTTTGCTGGAGGTCTTAGGGACATGAACATTGTGGCGCCCGGCGACGCGGAGCTTGCGCAAGACGAGAGATACCTGAAGGCCGGTTATTTTGTCGACAGCGACAGCCCGGAAGTCCAGCGGTTCGTTGCCCAGGCTTTCCGCGACCTGCCTCCGGAAGCATCCTCAACCGATAAGGCGATCCGCCTGTTCGAGGCGGTGAGGGACGGCATCCGCTACGACCCCTACACCGTTCCTCTCACGGCCGATGAATATCGCGCCAGCAGAATCACCGGAGCGGAGGCCGCCTTCTGCGTGCCCAAGGCAATTCTCCTCACAGCCTGCCTTCGCGCCGCCGGCATTCCCGCCG
>JAJYAF010000061.1 GCA_021779655.1 Pseudomonadota bacterium | reverse complement strand
CGATCTGGATCTTCCTGCCGCAGCAGATCCAAAATTTCCAGGGCCATATTAGGATTTTTGTGGAGGCTGAGCCAGCCGCACCAGCCGATGCGGAAGGGATCCGCCGGGCCTGCGGGGGCGAAACGTTCGATATCCACGCCGTTATGAAGAATATGAAGGCTGGTTGTATGCTCGAGCCTTGGGACCATGGTTTTCAGTCGCGCGGCCATATCGGCGCTGACGACGATCACATCGTCGATTTTTGTCCAGGGAGCCGAAGCGGCATGTGCCGTGCCGTAAGCCTCTATCCGGTGCAGGCGCATCACCACGCGCCGGCCACCGAAATCCTGCGCCTTGATCATTGCCGGAAAAGGCGGCCAGCAGAACTCAAACCAGATCACATCCCGGGCCGGATCATCGGCCCAGGCACAGGCGGCGGCCAGGTCTGCCATGCCGCGGACTGGAAAGGCGCGTACTTCCATCTCAGGTCCGGGCAGCCGCGCCAGGAGGTCCGGCATGAAATGATCCAGCCCGGGCAGCAACATGAAGGCGATACGCTGCGCGCGATGCATGGGCAAAATCTGGCAGGCGCGGGTGAAGAAAGTTTTAAGGCGGTTTACCCGGCGGACAGCAAGGTTTTCAAATCTACCGTGGGATCGGCGAGTTTTCCCGGGTCAACGATTATTTTCTCCCCGACGAGTTTCTTCGCTACCGTGAATTCGCCCACGGCATTGACGCAATCCGCAGCGATGACCCGGCCTTCCTGAAGGTAAAAGGCGATGAACCCTTCCGCCGTGCGCGGCGGCCTAAGAACAACCTCGTCGTGATGTTGGGAGAGACCGACCGATTGCAGCTTGAGATTATACTGGTCAGACCAGAACCATGGCACCGTATTATAGCCGGTGGGCTTGCCGTTAATGACGCTGGCGGCAATCCGTCCTTGCTCAAGGGCATTTGGCACGGATTCCAGCCGCACCCGGCGGCCGAGAAAGGGCAGGGGGTATTCCGCGCAATCGCCCACGGCAAGAATATCAGGATCGGATGTTCGGCAGAACGTGTCCACGACAATGCCGTTGCCGATTTCGAGCCCGGCATCGGCGGCCAGTTCCGTGTTCGGCACCAACCCAACGGCTACCAGAACGAGGTCCGCATGCAGATGGCTGCCATCGGAACAGCGCACGGCGCCGACATGGCCGGGTTTATCGGGCGCTGGATCAAAGCCTTCCACGCCGGTGGAAAGGCGTAATTGCACGCCGGCCTTGCTGTGCGCGGTTTCGTAAAAAGCGGAGAGCTGCTGGCCGGCGACCCGCGCGAGGACGCGCGGCGCGAATTCCACGATTTCCACGGTAAGGCCGTGTTTCACCGCGACAGCCGCCACCTCCAGGCCGATATACCCGCCTCCCACGATCACCAGTTTCGCACCGGGCAGGAATGCCTTGCGCAGCATATCCACATCCGCGATGGTGCGCATATAATATAGCCCCTCGAGGTCGGAGCCGGGGATGGTAAGCGGCCGTGGTCTGCCGCCGGTGGCCAGGATAAGCGTGCCGTAGCCGAAGCGCTCGCCATCGGCCAGGATCAGCGAATGCCCCTTCCGGTCGATGGACTTCACGATCGTGGAAAGATGAAAATCGATCTTGCTGTTCTGATAGGCCGCGGGAGCACGGATCAGCAGGGCTTCCGGCGTGACTTCCCCGGCGAGAAACGCTTTGGAAAGCGGTGGCCGATGGTAGGGAAGGAAGGCCTCCGCGCCGATCAGGGCGATTGACCCCGCAAAGCCGCCAAGGCGCAGCCTGGTGGCGGCCTCACTGCCGCCATGGCTCGCGCCCACGATCACGACATCCGCTTGGCTTTCCGTCATGCCCAGGGCTTGCTCCCATTTAGGCCCTTCCCTTATGACAACGGCGCCGAAAGTACAACGCCATGCCGCGGTTGCCAGCCGATGATGAGCGCATTGCGGGCGCCGGCCAGCCTTGCGCGGCCGGAAAGCCTTTTGGCCGCCGTTACCGGGGGCTTGACCGCCTCCTTATTACCTCGTCGATTGAAACCGTAGGAGACCGGAAATGCCTGCTTGGCGGATGGGATTATTGGGTGGCGCTGCGCTGCTGTTTGCGAACGGCGCGGTAGCGCAGGATTTGATGGGGGTGAACGGCGGGGTAAATTCCAATAACGGCGCGCTGTATGGACCGTCAATCAATCGTGTGAACGGCATTAATCCGAACGGGACGCCACGGCAGCAAAATCCTGGCGCCTCCATGACCAACGGTGCCGGCAACAGCTACATGCTCCCCGGTGTCACGGGGCCGGTTGGGGGCTACAATCAGGAAACCCGGCCGAGGACGATCCCGCCCAAGGTCATTCTACATGGCAGCACGCAACCAGACTACGCGCAATAGCGGAAGCCGGCCGGCAGATCGCCGGCCTGTCGCGTTCGGCTTCTACGAAGCCTGGCGCGTCGTTCGCTGGTTTGAATTGGCGATTAGATTTAGCAATTCGCGGTTGAAATCGTTGAGGTCATCGGGTTTGCGGGAGGTGACGAAATTGCCGTCCACCACGACCGGGCGATCCACCCACTCCGCGCCCGCGTTCTTCAGATCGGTTTTGAGCGAAGGCCAGGAGGTCACCTTTCGGCCGCGCACCGCATCCAACTCGACCAGCGTCCACGGACCGTGGCAGATCGCGGCGATCGGCTTCCTGGCCTTAACGAAATGACCGATAAAGGCGAGCGCCGCCGTATCGATGCGCAGGGCATCAGGGTTGGAGACGCCGCCCGGGAGAACCAGGGCATCGAAATCTTCGGCCTTTGCCTGGGCAAGCGTCATGTCCACTTTCGTCTTGTCGCCTTTCTCATGGTGCTTCATGCCCTGAATTTCGCCCGCATGCGGCGCTACGACCACGGCGTTCGCCCCTTGATCTCGAAGCGCTTTGACGGGTTCGGTGAGTTCGGCCTGTTCAAAGCCGTCGGTGGCCAGAACGGCGACTTTCTTTTTGTGCAGGTCAGTCATGAAAATCCTACCTTTCAGCCGGGCTGATCAATGGCTGATGCAGAACTTGGCAAGTGTCCGCGGGAGCGCAACGCCCCACGGAAAAAATGAACACAACCTCATGCGCGGGCCACCGCCGGCATCGCGGAAAAACACCCGGCGGTTCAATACGGCGTCGGAAAATCAAAGCCAGATGGAAGAGTCCGCCGCTTCGGTTTCGTCAAGCAATGCCGTGTTCAAGTTGCGAAGCAATTCACCGAAGGCCATGCGGTGGTGGGGGGTGGCTCCCAGGGTCAGGATACCGGCGCGATGCGTTGCCACGGCATAGCCCGCATTGGTTTCCCAGCCATAACCGGGGTAGCGGTATGCCAGCCGGAGCATCAGCCTGTCCCGCATGATCTTGGCGGCGATCGAAGCCGATGCGATGGACAGGCTGATGGCATCGCCGCCGACAAGGCTCGTGCAGGGTATCGGGCAGCCTGGCGAGCGGTTGCCGTCCACCAGAATATGGTCCGGTATCCGGCTTAGCCGGTGCACGGCTCGGCGCATGGCCAGCATGGCTGCGTGCAGAATGTTCAGCTCCGCGATTTCCGTAACCGAGGCGGCGCCGAGCGCGATTTCGGCTCCCGCCTTGCGCAGCCCTTGGAGCGCCAGTTCCCGCCGTTCCGCGGTCATTTTTTTAGAATCGTCGATCAGTTGCGCCAGCTTGCGCGGCAATTTCGGCGGCAGGATCACCGCCGCCGCCAGAACCGGGCCGGCCAGCGGCCCCCGGCCGACCTCATCCACGCCGGCGACAATACCGCCCAGCCGCTTCTCGTGCGATAAATCAGGCATCCCGCAGCTGCATAAAGAATTCTCGTAACAAGGCAGAGCATTCCGAATCGCGCACGCCCCCTATGATTTCCGGCTTATGATGTGTCGTGGCGTGAACGAACACCCTGGGACCATGCTCGACCGCGCCGGATTTCGGGTCGTATGCGCCGAAAATGAGCCTGCCGATACGAAAGGCGGCAATGGCGCCGGCGCACATCGCGCAAGGTTCCAGGGTTACGGTGAGCGTGCAATCCGAGAGGAAACGTCGGCCCAGCCTGGCCGCGGCATCGCGTAGCGCCAGCATCTCCGCATGCGCGCCGGCATCCCCGCTTGCCTCAACCTCGTTGCCTCGCGCAGCCACCACCTCGCCGGATCCGGCCATGACGACGGCGCCCACCGGTACTTCCCCCCGCCTGCCCGCCGCTTGCGCTTGGGAGAGCGCCGCTGTCATGCCTGAGGAATCAAACATTTCCATCGCCCGCTTCTTGCATCGCTTCGGTATGCAGGTCTAGTTGCTGGCATGACGAGGCGGCCACTTATCGGGCTTACCTTGGATTCTGAGCAGCCCGGCGGCTACTCGAAATATCCATGGTATGCGCTGCGCCAGAATTATAGCGCGGCAATCGCGGCGGCCGGCGGGCTGGCCGTTGCCCTGCCGCACGATCCGGGCCTTGGCGAGGCCTACCTTGAACGGCTGGATGCGCTGGTCGTGACCGGCGGCGCGTTCGACATCAACCCTTCCCTGTACGGCGAGGCCGAGCGCCACCCGACCGTGGCATTGAAGGCTGACCGCACCAACGCGGAATTATGCCTGCTGCGGGGCGCCCTGGCGCGCGGGCTTCCGGTGCTTGGCATATGCGGGGGCGAGCAATTGCTGGCGGTCGCGCTCGGCGGAACACTCATTCAGCATATACCCGACAGTATCGCCGGTGCGCTGCCGCATGAACAGGCAACCTTGCATTACGAGCCCGGCCATAGCGTGAAAATCCTGCCAGGTACGCGGCTTGCACAAATCGTCGGCCGGGATGAGATGCAGGTGAATACGTCGCATCATCAGGCGGTGCGCGATCCTGGTTTGGCGGTTGTCAATGCGGTTGCGCCGGATGGCGTTATCGAGGGAATCGAGGAGCCGACAAGAAGGTTCTGTCTGGGCGTTCAATGGCATCCGGAATATTTGATCGACCATGGGGATAACCGCATTTTTGCCGCCCTGGTGGGCGCCGCCGGTGGCTGAATCAGCGGTGCATGCGGCTGCGGCGCTAGAGCCGCCGCGAGGAGAGCGCCTTGCGAAATATCTTGCGCGTGCCGGCATTGCCAGCCGGCGCGATGCCGAAGCGTTGATCGCAGAGGGCAGGGTGCGGGTTAATAATGTGGAGATCTCCCACCCCGCCTTTTTCGTCACCGGCGCGGACCGGATTCTGGTGGATGGAAAGCCGGTTGCGGTGCCGGAACCTGCGCGCCTCTGGCGTTACCACAAGCCAGAAGGACTCGTGACCACGCATAAGGATCCCGAGGGCCGGCCGACGGTTTTTGAAAATCTTCCGGAACGGCTTCCACGTGTGATCAGCGTGGGACGGCTCGATCTTACATCCGAGGGTTTGCTGCTGCTGACCAATGACGGCGCGCTTTCACGCCGGCTTGAACTTCCCGCTACGGGATGGCTGCGCCGTTACCGGGTGCGGGTGCATGGCGGAGTCGACCCCGCCAAGCTCAAGCGTCTTGCCGAGGGGATAAAGATAGACGGGGAGCAGTTCGGTCCGATAGATGCCGCGGTGGATTCCCGCCAGCGTTCCAACACCTGGCTCAGCGTATCGCTGCGCGAGGGCAGGAATCGGGAAATACGCCGGGTGATGGAGTATTTGAGTTTGCCGGTCACCCGCCTGATCCGGATTGCCTACGGACCGTTTCAGCTCGGAAACCTTCCGCCGGGGGCGGTTGAGGAAATCAGCCGCAAGATTTTGCGCGAGCAAATCCCCTTCCTGGGCCGCCCGGTTCGGGAGGATTGAAACGCTCAAGCCCTCGGATGCCCAGTGTGCGGATCATCGCCGGGAAATGGCGCGGCAGGATGCTCACCGCGCCGGCGGGGTTGCAAACACGGCCCACCAATATCCGCGCACGCCAGGCGGTGTTTGATATTCTGCTCCATGCCCACTGGGCCGGACCGGCATTCATCCAATCCGCCCGGGTACTCGACGTTTTTGCCGGGACCGGCGCGTATGGATTGGAGGCGCTTTCACGTGGAGCGCGCTTTGCCACCTTCATCGAGCGGCAACCGGAAACCCTGCATGTGCTTCGGGCGAATGTTTCGGCTTGCGGTGCGGAGCAAGTCTCAAGAATTATCTCAACCGACGTTCTGCATGCGCCGCCCGGGACAGCGCATGACCTTGTTTTTCTCGACCCGCCCTACAGCTTGAATCTTCTGCCCCAGGCGCTCAGCGCATTGGCCGATAAAAATTACTTTGCCCCAGCGGCAGTGTTTGTGGCGGAACTTGGCCCAGAGAATAGGTTCGAGCCGCCCGGGCTTTTCACGGAGCGTCGCCATGGCAAGGCCAGGCTTTTATTCTGGTCGCGGGCTGGCGCATCAGGATGAGCTTCGTGAGCGGAATGCCCCTTTCTTAGGGTTTTGGCTCAAGAACCGCTCGTAACCGGTGGGTGGCGGGTTTTTCGAAACCATAATGAATTGCGATGGCCGCCGCCTGGGCGATGAGAAGGGAGAGCGCGACATAGGCGAACTCCGCGACCGGCGGACCGGGATGCTTCCAAAGCAATAGCCCCGCGCGCATGATGAAAGGGTGAATGAGATACATCGCGTAAGATGCATCGCCGAGCCGTGCCAGCCAGGCTTCCACACGGGGCAGGCTGCGGATTTTTTTTCCACTCACGGCAGCAAAGACCAGGCCAGTCGCCGGAAGTCCATACGCGTAAATCCGGCTCCAGGCCGGCTGAAGGAGCAGCACCACGGCAGCGGCCAGCACGATGGTAAGCCGCCAGCCATCGCGCAGCGTAAATTTGCCAATGATCAAGGCAAGCAGCATGCCGGCGCAGAACTCCAGCACGATCGGATTGGACCAGGTTCGCAGCACCACGCCATGGAGCCATCCTACGCGGCCGGCCAGGACGAAGAGGCTAAGCAAAAAGCTTGCGCTGAACACCGCGACGGACCGCCGGAGGGCCAGGAACGGGATGAAAACGCCATAAAAGAACATCTCATAATTCAGCGTCCAGCCCAGACCCAGCACCGGTTGTATTATGCCGTCCGGACGCGCGCAGGGAATGAACAGATAGGATTTCGCGATATACTCCGCACCGCCGATAGCGCCGTGGATCACGGTACGATCAAAAAACGCTTGCGCGAGCAACAGGCTTGTCATCGTCCAGTACAGCGGGACGATGCGCGCCACCCGCCGGGCCGCGAACCGCCGGCCAGCCCAGCGCGTTGCGAAAAGCCTGCTTGAAGAATGCACAATGACAAAGCCGGATATGACAAAAAAAATATCCACACCGGCGCCCCAGGGCAGGCTCCGGTATAATGCCTGAAGCGGTTCGCTGCCGGGCGTCCGGCTGAGTGCATCGTGCAGGATATGGGTGAGTGCGACCGATAACGCCGCCACCGCACGCAGTGCCTGCACCAGGGGAAACTGGCGCGCCGGCGCTTCAGCCACGATCGAGATCTCCCGGTCAAGTAGGCAGACCCATGGCGGTGCTCACGACTAACGTCAATAGGGGACGCTTGCATGTGCCGGTCGAAATCGGACGCTATATCATCCTTGCTCTGGCCGCTTCTGCCTCCAGTCGCCAGATATAGGCAATGATGTCCGCCACGGCGCGATAATGTTCGACGGGAATTTCGCTTTCCAGCTCCAGCCTGTGCAGCGCCCGGGCCAAAGGTGGATTGGGCACGATGGGAACGCGGTTTTCCGCGGCAAGTTCCCGAATCCGTGCGGCTACTTCACCCATACCTTTCGCCACCACCTTTGGCGCCGCGGTGCCGTTGCGGATATAGGCAAGCGCCACCGCGTAATGGGTCGGATTTGTCACGACCACGGTCGCGCTCGCCATTGCTTTTTTTAAGTTCTGTTTTGCGCGCGCGTTACGGATTGCGCGGCGTTTTGCCTTGATATGGGGGTCGCCATCGGACTCCTTTGCTTCCTGCTTGATTTCTTCCCGGCTCATCCGGATGGATCGGGCGAAGCTTGTTTGCGTCCAGAAAAGATCCATCGCCGCAATGAGCGCCTGCACGATGAGAAGCGCGCCACAGACCGCCGCGATGGCAGTTTCAAGGTGGGCAGCCGCGGCGCCGGGATTTTCCTCAAGGCTGACCGGAAGGTACTGCAGCCATTTGGACAACACCATCCATAGGACGAAGCTCAGCCCAATGATTTTCAGAATGGATTTCAGCGCATCCAAGGCGTGATTGGCGCTGAACAAGCGGCTTAAGCCGGCCATTGGGCTGATGCGGGATAAATCGGGATTAAGCGCAGAAAGCCGCAAGGAAAGCCGAGTTTGGACCAGCGCCGCGCCGGCCCCGGCGGCGGCGACGGCTAGGACCACCGGCAGGATCACGGAGGCGGCGATTTGTTCGGTGCGCTGCATGGTCATAAGCAACGCCGCCATGCCATCAAGCTTTCCAGCCGCGGCCAGTAACTGGGCAAGTTGAAACGCGGCGCGCGCAGCCAGCGCCGGTGCCACGGCAAGGACCATCAATAATGCCGCAGCAAGGGCTGAAAAGGCGACGAGTTCGCGCGAGACCGGCGCATGCCCCTCGGCGCGGGCCCGGCTCAATCGGGCAGGGGATGCGGCCTCGGTCCGGCCTTCGTTATCTTCCGCCACCGCTCATCCTGTGAGCAGGCGGGTTAGCCCAAGCGCGGCCTGGTGGAGCCAGACTTCGGCCAATCCGCCGCCCAGCAGCGCCAACAACATAAGACCACCCATGGTTTGCGCTGGCATCGCGACCAGAAAAATCTGTATCTGGGGCACGAGGCGAGAGATGACGGCAAGCCCGGTTTGCCAGAGCAGGCCCGCGATCAGGAACGGCATGGCGAGTCGAATGCCCAGCATGAAGCTTTGCGCGGTGAGATGTTCGGCAATCTCCAGCATGCTGCCCGCCGATAACCCCAACCCTGCGGGAATGATATGATAGCTTGCCACCAATGCCTCCAGCGGCAGCGCATAGAGCCCGCTGGTCAGGATCAGGGTGGTTGCGAAGATTCCGAACACGCTACTAAGCAAGGTGCTTTGCGATCCGAGTTGCTGATCAGGCGTGATAACGCTGGAAAGTCCCATCTGGAAGGAGATAACCTGGCCGGCAATGGGCAGCGCCAGTACGAACAACCGCGCCATTAGCCCAAGCCAGACGCCAACACCTAGCTCGTGTGCCAGCAGCACCACCAACAGCACAGGGCTGGGCTCCGCAAGCCGGGGTAGGGGCAGCACGGGGAACAGCAAGGCGGTTAGAACGGCCGCG
>JAJYAF010000060.1 GCA_021779655.1 Pseudomonadota bacterium | reverse complement strand
AATCGTCATCACCAACTATCACGCCTTCCAGCACCGCGAGACCATTTCCTTGCCCAAGGTCGCGCGCAGCTTCCTGCAAGGCAACGCGCCCGAGCCGGTCAAGACCACGGAAACCGACACCCAGATGCTCGAGCGCGCTTGCGGCAAGCTGCTCAAATTTCCCCACGTCAATGTCATCAACGACGAAGCCCACCATTGCTACCGGCACAAGGTGGGAGACGACACTGAAGGCACGCTGACAGGTGACGACAAAAGGGAAGCCGCCGAGAACGAGGAAGCCGCCCGCCTATGGATCAACGGTATCGAGGCGCTGGGGCGCAAACTCTCAAAAGGCGTTCGCGCGGTCTATGACCTCTCCGCCACCCCCTTCTTCCTCCGCGGCTCGGGCTACCCTGAAGGTTATCTCTTCCCCTGGGTCGTCTCGGATTTCAGCCTGATTGACGCCATCGAGAGCGGCATCGTCAAACTCCCGCGCGTGCCGGTCACCGACAATTTGGTGCAGACCGATACGGTCGTCTACCGCGATTTGTGGAAGCAGATCGGCAAGGATCTGCCCAAAACCGCCGCCGGTGCCGCCAAGCTCAGCCCGTTCGATCTGCCCAATATGCTCAAAACCGCGCTCAACGCCCTCTACAGCCATTACGAGGGCGAGTTTGAGCGCTGGCAGCGCGCGGGTATCGAAGTGCCTCCGGTCTTCATCGTGGTCTGCCAGAATACCGCCATCTCGAAGCTGGTATTCGAGTGGATCGCCGGGTTTGAGCGTGGCGACGCCGACGCGGGTGAACGCGCCACCTTCCATGCCGGACACCTTGAGCTGTTCCGCAATTACGACGACCAAGGCGGCCGCCTGCCCAAACCCCGCACATTGTTGATCGACTCCCGCCAGATTGAATCCGGAGAGGCGCTGGATAAAGGCTTCGCCGCAGCCGCAGCACCCGAGATCGAGCAATTCAAGCGCGAACTTGCCACCCGCGAGGGGGCCGGAGCCGCCCAGGGCGAGGCCAGCGAGGCCGAGCTGCTGCGTGAAGTGATGAACACGGTCGGCCGCCCAGGCCGGCTGGGTGAGCAGATACGATGTGTCGTCTCGGTCTCGATGCTGACCGAGGGGTGGGACACCAACACCGTCACCCATATTCTCGGTGTGCGCGCCTTCGGCACCCAGCTTTTGTGCGAGCAGGTGGTGGGCCGTGGCCTGCGCCGCCAATCTTATGACATCAACCCTGAAACCGGCCTGTTCGACGTCGAATACGCCGATATCATGGGGATACCGTTCGACTTCACCACCTCCCCGCAAAAAGCCAAGCCAACCAAGCCCAAGCCGCTCACCCGCGTGCACGCCATCAAGGAACGCGCGGCGCTGGAGATTACCTTCCCCCGCGTCAGCGGCTACCGGCGCGAGCTGCCGGGTGAAAAACTGGAGCCGAAATTCACCGAGGACAGCCGGCTGGAAATCACCCCCGCCGATATCGGCCCCACCTCGGTGGTTCTGGAAGGCATCGTCGGCGCGGGTGTCACGATCACGCCCAAAGTCCTGGAGCGGCTGCGCCCTTCGGAGATCAGCTTCAACCTCGCCAAACACCTGCTCTACACGCAGTTCCGCGATGAGGATAATGAGCCCAAGCAGCACCTCTTCCCGCAAATCCAGCGCCTGGCCCGCGCCTGGCTGGATGGCGGCTACCTCGTCACCAAGGGCGTGCCGATTGGCGCGATTTTGTATGAGGACCAGCTCGCCCGCGCCGCCGCCAAAATCGACCTTGCCCTCACCCGTGGCAGCGATGGGCCGGTGCTTGCCGTGCTGGACCCGTACAACCCCAGCGGCTCCACCCGCCATGTCAATTTCATCACCACCAAGCCCTGCTGGGCCACCGGTGCCCGCCCACCCAAATCCCATATCAGCCACGTGGTGCTGGACAGCACTTGGGAGCAGCCGCTGGCTTTGGCGCTGGAAAACCACCCGCGCGTGCTGGCCTATGCCAAAAACCAGGCTTTGGGGTTTGAAATCCCCTATCTCGATGGCGGCACCATGCGCCGTTATGTGCCGGATTTCCTGGTCAGGCTCGACACTGGCAGCGCCCAGCCGCTCAATCTCGTGCTGGAGGTAAAAGGCCTGCGCGATGAGGCGGACAAGGCCAAGGCGCAGACCATGCGCGAGTTATGGGTGCCGGGCGTCAACGCGCTGGGCGGCTTTGGCCGCTGGGGATTCGCCGAATTCCGGGACTGGGCGCTGATGGAAGACGATTTCGCCGCCCTGGTTGAACAATTACTGCAAAAGGTTGCCGCCTGATGGCCCGTGCTCCCAAATCCTCCGCCAAGCAGATTGACGCGCTGAAGCATGAGGCGGCGACCAGGCGGAATATTCCCACCGCCGAGATGGAAAGCTTTTTCCAGCGCGATGAGGATTCCGCCCCGCGCCCGCCCAAGCATTACCCGCGCGCCCGGCCTTTGGCTGAAGCGCAGACCCGCACGGCGGAGGAGCCTGCCGCGCCGGAGCTGATCTGGAACGGGGCGCGCATCACCATATCTGACGCGCAGATGGAAGAGCTGGCGCGCACCGGCACGCTCACTTTGTCAGACGCGCAACTGGTCTGGCGCGGCAAGGACAGGCAGGACTGGTCAGACCTCGTGGTGAATGTGCCGCCGCTCTATATTCAGGAGAAAATCCACCCGAAGGCGATCATCGACGATTTGAAACGCCGCACCGCGCAAACGCGTGAGGCGCGGAGCGAGATGCCGGATTTGTTCGCTGATTTTAACGGCATCTCGCCCGAGCAGCGGGCGGAATTTTACCAGCACGACCAGCATTGGTCCAACCGCATGATCCTGGGGGATTCCCTCCAAGTGATGGCCAGCCTGGCCGAGCGCGAGGCTTTGCGCGGCAAGGTGCAATGTATTTATTTTGACCCGCCTTACGGGATAAAATTCAATTCCAACTGGCAGGTGAGCACGCAAAGCCGCGATGTGAAGGACGGCAAACAGACCGATATTTCCCGCGAGCCGGAGCAGGTGAAAGCGTTTCGGGATACCTGGAAGGATGGCATTCACTCCTACCTCACATACCTGCGCGACCGACTGACCGTGATGCGCGATTTGCTGACGGAGAGCGGCTCGGTTTTTGTGCAGATTAGCGACGAGAACGTGCATCGAATTCGTTCGATTATGGACGAAGTGTTCGGGGAAGGAAATTGTATCGGGACGATTTGGTTTCGTAAGAAAACGATGCCACTTGGAGCTAAATATCTAGAAAAAATGGGAGATTATATTCTCTGGTACGCTAAATCCTCAAATCACGTTAAGTTCCGAAGATTGTTAGCAAAAATTAACATTGAAGGCGATTTTCATTGGAATTGGCGAGAGAGCCGCGACGGAGAGCGTATTAAGTATGATAAGCGCGAGCTTGCTTTGGCTCCGGGCGGAGAGCCGTTCCGGCTTGTTTCTATGTGGCCCCCCTCGTTTAGCGCAAAAGATCGCTATCCCGTGTGGTATCAAGGCAAGGAATGGGTGCCACCTCCCGGAGCTTGCTACCCGAGTACGATTGATAAAGTAGAGCGATTAAAAAAAGCTGGTCGAATTGAGCCTGAGGGTACATTTCTACGTTATGTAATGAAACTGTCCGATGACGACACAACAAAAATTAACCTGAACTGGTCGGATACAGTCGGGGCTCGCGATGCTAATTATGTCGTTCAAACGAATGAACGTGTCATCGAACGCTGCATCTTGATGGCCACCGACCCAGGGGACCTCGTTCTCGACCCCACTTGCGGCTCCGGCACCACCGCTTACGTCGCCGAGCAATGGGGGCGGCGCTGGATTACCATGGACACCAGCCGCGTCGCTCTGGCTTTGGCCCGCACCCGCCTGATGGCCGCGCGCTACCCCTGGTATCTGCTGGCGGACAGCCGGGAAGGCCGTGCCAAGGAGGCCGCCTTGCAACAGCGCGTGCTGCCGGACACACCCGTGCAGAACGACATCCGCCAGGGCTTTGTGTATGAGCGCGTGCCGCACATCACCCTCAAATCCATCGCCAACAACCAGCTCATCGACGAGATTTGGGAGAAATGGCAAACCGTGCTGGAGCCACTGCGCGCAAAGCTAAACCGCGGCCTCGAAAAAAATTGGCAGGAATGGGAAATCCCTCGTGATATTTCAGAATATCTCGATGGGGGCTTTCAAAAGACGGTCAGATCAGCGCCAAAACCTTTTTCGAACAACGAAATTCGGCAAACGCATGAACAATGGTGGGAAGCGCGCATCGCCCGCCAGCGCGAGATTGATGCCAGCATCGCCGCCCGCGCGGACGTCGAATATCTCTACGACAAACCCTATACCGACAATGCCCGCGTGCGCGTCGCCGGCCCCTTCACGGTGGAAAGCCTCTCGCCCCACCGCGTGCTGCCCGCCAGCGAGGAGGAGCTGCTCAGCGATGCCCCGCCCGCGGACGCCACCCGCGCCGGCCAGGATTTTTCCTCCATCGTCATCGATTATCTGAAATCCGAAGGCGTGAAACAGGCGAAGAAGGCCGACCGAATCGTGTTTGAAAGCCTCACCCCCTGGCCCGGCCAGTATATCGGCGCCAGCGGTATTTTCATCGAGGGCGAAAACGGGCCGGAGCGCCGCGCCGCCATCCTTATCGGCCCGGAATATGGCACGGTGGGCCGCCAGGATGTGGTGCGGGCCGCGCGCGAGGCGGCGGATGCGCGGTTTGACGTTCTGATCGCCTGCGCCTTCAATTTCGATGCCCATTCCACCGAGTTGGACAAGCTCGGCAGCCTGAACATCATCAAGGCGCGCATCAACCCGGACATGCATATGTCCGACGAGCTGAAAAACACCGGCCGTGGCAATATGTTCGTGGTGTTCGGCGAGCCGGATGTGGAAATCCTCGACGATGGCGGGCCGGAACTGCGCGTGAAGGTGAACGGGGTGGATGTATTCGACCCCAATACCGGCGATATACGCTCCAACGACACATCAGGCATCGCCGCCTGGTTCATTGACACCGATTATAACGAAGAAAGCTTCTTCGTCCGCCACGCCTATTTCCTCGGCGCCAACGACCCGTACAAGAGCCTGAAAACCGCGCTGAAAGCCGAGATCGACGAAGATGCCTGGGCCACGCTCTACGCCGACACCTCCCGCCCCTTCGCGCGGCCAGAGGGTGGGCGCATCGCGGTGAAGGTGATCAATCATTTCGGTGATGAGGTCATGAAAGTGTTCGGGGTTTAGCCGTGAACTTTCTCATCGCCGAAAGCTTTACCGCATCGTTCAACCGCCTCTCTGGCCAGGACCAGAAGGCGGTAAAAGCCAGTGTGTTCGATTTGCAGATGGACCCCACCGGCAACGGGCTGCAACTGCATCGGATCGACAAAAGCAAGGACAGGAATTTCTGGTCCGCCCGCGTCAACCGTGATGTGCGGTTGATCATCCATAAAACCGGGGAGAGCCTGCTGGTTGCCTATGTCGGGCATCACGATGATGCCTACGCCTGGGCGGAACGGCGGCGGATAGAGGCACACCCGCGCACCGGCGCCATTCAGATTGTCGAAGTGCGTGAACTGACCGAGGCGCCGGTTCCAGCGGCGCCACAGGCAACGCCAGCCCCGGCTTTGTTCGCCCGCCTGGATGACAATGCGCTGCTCTCCATTGGCGTGCCAGCCGACTGGCTGGCCGATGTGCGTGCCGCGACGGAGGACGGGTTCTTTGCCCTTGCCCAACACCTGCCCGCCGAAGCCGCCGAAGCCCTGCTGGAATATGCCGCCACCGGCAGGCTGACCGCCCCGGCCCCAGCCGCCGCAAGCCCCTTCACCCACCCCGATGCGCTGCGGCGGATCAGGCCCATTGCCGACCAGGAGGAGCTGGAACAGGCACTCTCCTATCCTTGGGAAAAATGGGGCGTGTTCCTGCACCCCTCCCAGCGTGCGCTCACCACGCGCAGCTTCTCCGGCCCGGCACGGGTCGCAGGATCGGCTGGCACCGGCAAAACCATCGTGGCACTGCACCGCGCGGTGCGGCTGGCACGCGAAAACCCCAAGGCGCGCATCTTGCTGGCGAGCTTCTCGCAACCTCTGGCCGATGCCATGGCGAAAAAGCTGCTGGTGCTGGCGCCTGAAACCGGCGGCATCGTGCCACGCATCACCACCGCTTCTTTCCAGGGCATTGCCGAGCAGATGTACCAGCTCGAACATGGCGTGCGCCCACGTATCGCATCGGACATTGTACTGCGCGAGCGGCTGCGGGATGCTGGGGCAAATCTCAAGGGATTTTCGGAACGGTTTTTATTATCCGAATGGACCAACGTCATCGACGCCTGGGGCATAAATTCGCCGGATGCCTATGCCACGGTTCAACGCATGGGGCGGAAAAGCAGGCTCGCCCCCAACCAGCGCGCCAGCCTGTGGCCCGTGTTCCAGGCCGTGCGCGAGGCGTTGGCCGCCGAACGATACACGACATGGGCGGAGGTTTTCACCGGCCTCGCGGCTGCACTTGCCCAGCGGGAGCATAAGCCGTTCGATCACGTCATCATCGATGAAGCACAAGACCTTGCCCCCGCCGAGCTGAGATTCTTTGCGGCACTTGCGCCGGCAAAGGCGGATGGTCTGTTCCTGGTCGGGGATGTAGGGCAGCGTATTTTCCAGCATCCTTATTCCTGGGCGAGCCTTGGCGTCGATGTCCGGGGCCGCTCATCCACGCTCAAAGTCTGCTACCGTACCTCGCAGCAGATCAGGCGCGCCGCGGACCGGCTCTTGCCGATGGTACTGCGTGATACCGATGGGCTCGAAGACGAGCGGCGGGGGATCGTTTCGGTGTTCGATGGCCCGGCACCGGAGGTGCACACACTCGCCTATGGTGAGGCCGAAGCCAATTTGGTCCGCCAAAAAGTTGAGGAATGGATCGAGGCAGGCATCGCGCCCGGTGAAATTGGTCTTTTTGTCCGTACGCCGCAGTTGGTACCCCGGGCAAGGGCGGCCATCACGGGAATCGCGGGGGCCGAAGAGACCATTACAGCGCCTATGAGTCTTGCAAAAGGCCTCGAATTCCGGGCCGTGGTGGTGATGGCCTGCGACCAGGGCATTCTTCCGCTCGATGAACGGGTCGCAGATGCGGCGGACGAAGCAGAACTCGATGACATTTACGAGACCGAGCGGCGCCTGCTCTACGTTGCCTGCACCCGGGCCCGCGAACATCTGCTGCTGACGGGTGTGACACCGGCATCGGAATATTTGGCCGACTTTCTGCCCTGATGTGGCATGAAGTGACGCCCGGATAGTAAATCACGTCTCGCTGGCTGCCTTCAAAGATGCCGCGATATCGCCGATCGACCGGAACAGCACGAGCGCATTGTCCTTCGACGGCATAAACCCCCGGCGGCGCCAGAACCCGGCGGCCTCATCATCGATGGCGTTGACCATGAGCGCCCGCCCGCCGATCAGCGCGGCCCCATTCACGCTGCGGGCCAGCGCGTGGTTGAGCAACCCTACGCCAATCCCTTGCCCCGCCCAGGCCGTGTCTGTGGCAAGCTGGCCGAGCAGGATACACGGCATCGGGTTCGGCGGCTGGCCGGTGCGGATGGCGCGTGGCAGGGTGGCTGGAACAACGGCGGTGGGGGCCAGGCCGTAATAGCCCACCACTCGGCCCGCCACATGGACCACCATGACCACGGAGAATCCTTTCTGCTGATTGGCCAGCGCCCGGCTCTTCAGCCAGTGGTCGAGAGAAGGCTTACCGCAGGAGAAGTGAGATACATCATGCCGAGCATGCAGAAGCTCCGGTGCGGAGAGCAACACCTCGGCCATCAACGCTTCGTGGTATCTTTTTCCCACGGCGCCTTGCGGCGCAGAGAGGCCACCATTTCCGGCACAGGTGCCGCGGGGGCGGAGACGGCTTGAACGAACGCCTCAAACCCTTCCGGGCTCATACGCACCAGCGTGCTTTCCATCAGCACTTCCTCAGCGGCCCGCACCGCGGCCTCCCGCACAAAATCCGTGCGCGAGCGCCCGCGTAAATCCGCCGCACGGTCGATAATCGCGATATCGCCTTCCGGCAACCGCATCGAGAGCGGATGGTCTTTACGCTTGGACGAAGCGGTCATGGCGGTGGTTCTTGTCATAACCGGGATATAGTTGATTGTAGCGCATTATGCAATACAGATTAGCCTTTCCCTCACCGCCCACGCCGCCGCGATTGCCGGGGTTGATCCACCCACCCGGGCCCTCGCTCAGCCCGCTGGCCAAGCTCACGCCAAAATTCCATATCGCTCTGGCGGCTTGCGGCTTGGCGGCGGGCGAGGCTGGCAAGCATTTCCGCCAAATCCACGCCGATACGGGCCACCCGCCCCAGCACCTTACCATGGCGGTGTAAATGCGCCGTCAAAGCGGGCAGCGCCTCCTCAAATGCCTGCGCAATCCGGCGGCTCAACATCCGTTCCCGCAACATCAAAGCCTGCTCCGGGCCATCCGCGCGCATTTCCGCCGCCTGGTGCACCTTCTGCGCCGCCTGAACCGCCCCGCGCCGTAGCCCGGCTGCACGCTCCATCAGCGCCAGCGCCGCTTGCTTCTCCGGCGCCTGCGCAAAATTGCGCACGATGTTGTTCCGCACATCACCGCGCCCGATCTCGCGCCGGTCGCCTAGCGGCCGCCGCGCGATGATCTCTGCACGCTCCGCCCCTTCCGACGTCACGATAAAAATCTGCTCCCGGTGCCGGCTGCCTGAGGTATAGGCCCCGAATGCCGAGACCAGCTTCGTGCCAGCCGGCATGGCATGAATATGTTCAGTAACCGTGCTCCCTTGCGCGGTGTTGGTGGTCAACGCATCGCCATAGGCCAACTGAACTCTGCCATTTGGCTCACCCCGCAAGCTCTCCCACGTCACCAGACCTTCCCGGCCTGTTGTGGTCTTCAAGGTCAGCCCAGCCTCATCAATGGCGGCGATCTCCAGCACCGTGCCGTTGCGCCCGATATTCCCCACCGTGCCGATCTCCATGAACTTGGCATTCGTGCGTCGGAACAGTCTAACCCGATCACCCACGGCCAGCGCCAATTCATAGTCCCGCTCCCCCGCCCCGTCGGTGGCTTTGACCGAGATATGATCCGCGCCGATTTCCCCCATATCCCGGCGCTGCTGGCGGATGGCCAAGCTGATATCATGCGCCTCGGCGTTACTCGGCGCGCTCACCGATATGATAAATTCCGGCCGGTCCCGGTTTGCCTCAACCCGTTGGCGCCAAAGCCGGGCAATGTATTGTACCGCGTCCTCATACCCACC
>JAJYAF010000059.1 GCA_021779655.1 Pseudomonadota bacterium | reverse complement strand
AGGGCGCGGTCGCGGTCGTCAACGGCAAGAGCAACAACGTGCCGGCGGCGATCAAGGAGATCACCAAGGGCGGCGCCCATTCCTCCATCGAGGCGCTGGGCATCGGCGAGACGATTCTCAACTCCGCGCTTTGCCTGCGGCGCGGCGGCCGCCATGTGCAGATCGGCCTTACCACCAAGGCCGAGGCGGGGATGGTGTCGCTGCCGGTGGACGTGTTCACGGCGATGGAGCTGGAATTCGTCGGCAGCATCGGCAACCCGCATCCGGATTATGCCGGGCTGCTGGCGCTCATCTCCACCAAGCGGCTCAACCCGAAATCTCTGATCACCCGCGAAGTGGCGCTGGAAGATGTCAACGAGGTGCTGAAGGCGATGAGCGACTTCAAGACCGAGGGCTTCACCATCATCACGAAGTTTTAAGCAGCCCCGTTAATGGCTTTTTTCAGGTGTAAGTTAATGAACGAGATGTCAGCCCCAGCGATTGATCCTTCTAACGCGTTCGACGTTGACGTTTACGATATGATAATCGTGGGCGCTGGAATTTCAGGTATCAGTGCGGGCTATCATCTGCGCAAAGAACACCCCGAACTGAAAATAATCATTCTGGAATCACTATCTGATTTCGGCGGAACATGGCGAACCCATAACTATCCCGGAATTCGGTCCGACTCCGATCTCCACACTTTCGGCTATTCTTTCAAGCCATGGACAGGAAAGCCGATCGCGACGGCCGATGAAATTCTTAAATATATGAACGAGGTGATTAAGGAAAATCAGCTAGATAGGTACATCCATTACAATCATAAGGTAGTGGACGCCGCTTGGGACAGCGACTCAAATAGGTGGCTCCTAAATGGCCGGCGGACGGACAGGAATGACAATTTTAAGATTAGAACGCGATTCCTGTATATGGCGCAAGGATATTATCGTCATCGCAACGGTTACACACCTGATTGGGAAGGTGTGGAGCGATTTCAAGGAGCTTTCGTTCACGCCGAGGAATGGCCAGAATCGCTCGATTACAAGGATAAAGAGGTTATCGTGATCGGTTCCGGTGCAACGGCCGCGACAATTGTACCGGCCATGGCCGGTACTGCAAAGCACATAACGATTTTACAGCGATCCCCGACATATTTCTTCTCTGGGCGCAACCAGATCGAACTTGCGGAGGAGTTGCGTAAGCTAGGAATCGATGAATCATGGATTCATGAGATAGTCCGAAAAAAAATCTTGTTCGATCAGGATGTTTTTGCGCGGCGCTGCAGCGCAGAGCCAGATAAGGTTCGCGAGGAGCTTCTAGGGTTGGTTAAAGCTCAGCTCCCGGCTGGATTTGATATGGCGCATTTTACACCTCGCTATCGGCCATGGCAGCAGCGACTTGCGTTCGTGCCGGATGGGGATTTATTCAAGTGTATCAGTAATGGGAAAGCTTCGGTTGTAACCGATGAAATCGATTATTTTGATGAAAGGGGGCTGGAATTAAAATCCGGAAGGCATCTAGAAGCCGATTTAATCGTAGCCGCCACGGGATTTAATATCTGCCCTCTGGGTGATATCGATTTTACTATCGACGGGAGAAAATTAGATTTCCATGATACGATAACGTATCGTGGCATGATGTTTACTGGGGTGCCTAATCTGGTTTGGGTCTTCGGCTATTTCCGCGCTTCGTGGACTTTGCGGGCCGACCTTATCGCGGGCTTTGTCTGCCGGCTTTTTACCTATATGCATGACCAGGGATACCAATCGGTCGTGCCGGCTTTGCGGGCCGAAGATCAAGATGAACCAAAGCTGGAATGGCTGCAAGAACAAGATTTTGACCCGGGCTACATACGGCGCGGCGCGCATTTATTACCGCACCGCCTGAACAAGCCGGAATGGATGCATACACAAGACTATTGGAATGATAAGAACATTTTTCCCATGATAGATTTTAACGACCCTGTTTTTCAATTCAAATAGAAGAATTTTTACCTTTCTGTATGGCCTGTAATTTGTGAGGCTGCTATCGTTGGTTGTCGTTTGTGAAGATAGGATTCGGACGTTGTCTAGCAGTGTAGTTAACGGCCTTGTCGATATTCATAAGCTGTGGGCGCCGAAAACCGAAGTTTTGCCGAAATGGTTTATCGATGCGCTGTCGGTACCACGTGAAGAAGGGTATGTTGAGGTTGCCAATGCGAGACTTCATTATTTCCGGTGGGGAAAGCGCGGAAATCCACCGCTATTAATGGCCCATGGTTTTCTTTCGCACGCCCGCTGTTATGCGTTTATAGCGCCTTTTTTTGCCAGCCGGTACGATGTGATTGCTTATGATCTCTCGGGTATGGGGGATAGCAGCGCTCGAGAAGAGTCCAGTCTTGCGGTGCACGGGCAGGAAATGATTGCTATCAGCAAGGAGCTTGGACTTTTCGATTCGGGACGCAAGCCGGTTGTCGTTGCCCATAGTTTCGGCGGTTGCGTGGCGCTGGAAGCGGCGGACGCAGCCCCAAAGTGCTTTGAAGGCCTAATCATCTGCGACATGATGACCTTGCCGCCTGAGATATTGGAAGAGTTTAGAAAGACCAGCCGGATCCGCCCCAGACCGTTTAATCCCAATAAGCCGGTGCATGTATATCCGGAATACCAGATGGCACGTGACCGGTATATTTTATCGCCTGATCAACCTGTGGCTGAGCCATTTTTGCTGGAATATATGGCATACCACTCGCTCCTCCAGGTACAGGATGGCTGGCGTTGGAAATTTTCGCCGAACATATTCAACAGGACCGACGAATCCTACACGATTGGCTCAAAGCTCGTGGCGGTCCCGGAAAAGAAGGCGATTATCTATGGCGAGCAAAGCCGCTTGTTCACAGATGAATCACGCGCCTATGTTCATCGGCTTGGGGGAGGAAACATTCCAATGATAGCGGTTCCGCACGCTCATCATCATTTGATGCTTGATCAGCCCCTGGCTTTTGTTACAGCAATCCGGGCCGTAATGGAACAATGGGAAGCTGCGATAGAGCGGTAGGGAAGGGGTCACAGGTGATTTCTGGGTGTTGATTTTTTCTATTGAGTTATTCTATTTAGGATACTGATCTGGCGCGGCTGACCGGGACAAATAAAATTCGGCAGTCCGTATTGAGGGAAGGATGAATTAGGTGGATGCGGTAAAAAAAACAGAAAATTCTCGTCCCTCCCTCAGTTCTTTGTTCGATCCCCGGGCCATCGCTGTTTACGGCGCATCCTCTGATCCCACGAAAATCGGCGGCCGCCCCCTCGATTTTCTTAAAAGAAGCGGGTTTGATGGTCTGCTTTATCCGATCAACCCGAAACTGCCTGAAATTCAGGGCCTTCCTTCTTATCCGTCCATCGCCGCTTTGCCGGGGCCGGCGGATATGGCAATCGTCGCCGTGCCGGCCCCCGCCGTGGTCGCTGCGCTTGAAGATTGCGCCGCGAACGGCGTGCGCGGTGCGGTGGTGTTGAGTTCCGGCTTCGCTGAGGTGGGCGGCGCGGGCACGGCTTGGCAGGCCGAAATCAGCGCTTTGGCAGCGCGTACCGGTATGCGCGTGGTTGGTCCCAACTGCATGGGGATCATCAATGTGCGGCGGCGGTTGATCGGCACTTTCACGCCAAGTGCGATGGGGATTGAGCCGGTTCCAGGCTGTATCAGCCTTGTCAGCCAGAGCGGCGCTTTCGGCGGCTATTGCTTGTCTCTAATCCAGCGGCGCCGGCTCGGTTTGAATTATTGGATTACTACCGGCAATCAGAGCGATGTCGATTTCGCCGATTGCGTTGAGTTCTTTGCCGAAGACGACGAGACACGGGTAATCGCCGGGTATTTGGAGGCCGCAACGAACAGGGACAGGTTGTTTCGCGCCCTGGCGCTGGCCCGTGCCCGGGGCAAGCGGGTGGTGGTGCTGAAGGTGGGGCGCTCGGATGTTGGGGCGCAGGCTACGGTCTCGCATACCGCCTCGCTGGCAGGATCGGATGACGTCTATGACGGTGTGTTCCGGCAATTCGGGGTGTTTCGTGCCCGTAATATCGATGAATTTTTTGATGTCGCCTATGCCGCTTCTTTCCCCGCGCCGCTGCCGCGCGGACCGCGGCTAGGCGTACTCACTGTCTCGGGTGGGGTAGGTGCCCTGATGGCCGACGTTGCCGAGGAGGTCGGGCTGGAGATGCCGCCCATGCCAGAGGACGCGCAGCGGCGGCTGAAGGCCCTGGTGCCGTTTTGCGGCCCGCGCAATCCGGTTGATATGACGGCGCAGCTTGTCAATGACCTCAGCTTGTTCGGCCGGAATTTCGAAATCATGCTGGACGAGGGTGACTATGACCTCGTCATCGTCTTTCTCTCCACTATTGGTGTTGCAAAGGAGCTGTCCATGATCCTGCTGGAGCAGCTCAAACGCATCCTTGCGCGGTATCCGGACCGGTCAATTATCACATCCGCACTCGCGACTCCCGAGGTTCATCGGCTTTTCGACGAGGCGGGGGCAATGCTCTTCGACGAGCCGACTCGTGCGATCCGCGCTGCCAAGGCGCTGGTTCGTTTCGGGCAGTCATTCAATGCGGCGGCGCAGGAGGATGCGCCACCGCCTCTGCACGCGGGTGCGCTGCCGCCGCCCGGGCATGAGGTGAACGAGATTGAGGCCAAGGCGGTGCTGGCCAGCGCGGGTATTCCCGTAGTGCGCGAGCAACTGGCTGCGGATGAGGGGGCGGCAGTGCGCTTGGCCGCGGAAATCGGGTATCCGGTGGTATTGAAAATCGCCTCGCCCGACATTGCGCATAAAAGCGAAATCGGCGGCGTGGTCGTCGGCCTGCGCGACGAGGCGCAATTGCGCGAGGCGTTCCGTACCCTGATGACCCGGGCCCGGAAAGCGGTGCCGCAGGCCAGGCTTCAGGGCGTCGTCGTCGCACAAATGGCGGGGCCCGGGGTTGAGACAATTCTCGGCGTCGTGCATGATCCGGTCTTCGGCCCAGTGGTAATGTTCGGTGCAGGTGGTATTTTCGTGGAGGTGTTCAAGGATGTGGTTTTCCGCGCTGCTCCCTTTGGCGTGGCCGAGGCGCGGGCGATGATCGCCGAGACGCGCGGGCGGGCGCTTCTGGAAGGTGTGCGCGGCCAGCCCCCCGCGGATATCGAGGCGCTGGCGAAGGCCATGGCGGCACTTTCCGTCTATGCTGCGCATCATGCTGACGCGATCGAGAGCATCGATATCAATCCGCTTCTTGTCCTGCCCCGTGGGCAGGGTGTCCTTGCTCTGGATGCGCTGATTGTGCCGCGCGCTTCCGGCCGGACATAACGGCCGATTTCGTTTTTTACCCTACAAAAGAAAGTGATTTCATGAGCATCAAAAATCAAGCCTGTATCGTCGGCGCGTATGAGCACCCGACCCGCAAGGCACCGGATAAGACCGTCGCTCAGCTGCATGCCGAATGCGCGCGTGGTGCGCTGGAGGATGCGGGCCTTTCCGTAAAAGATGTGGATGGTTATATCTGCGCCAGCGACGCGCCTGGTCTCGGCGTGCTCAGCATGGTGGATTACATGGGTTTACGCCCTCGCCATGTCGATTCAACCGAGATGGGTGGCTCCTCCTACATCGCCCATGTGTCCCACGCCGCGCAGGCGATCATGGCAGGCAAGTGCAACGTCGCGCTAATCACCCTTGCGGGGCGGCCGCGCTCAGAGGCTTCCAGTGGCACGCAGCCGCGCTATTTTGGCCCAAACGTGCCTGAATCGCCTTTTGAAAATCCGTTCGGCCCGGTGACAATCAATCTCTATGCCGTGGTCGCGCAGCGGCATATGTATGAATTCGGCACGACGGCGGAACAGCTTGCCTGGATCAAGGTCGCGGCCTCTCACCACGCTCAATATAACCCGAACGCGATGTTGCGCGAGGTGGTGACGGTGGAGGAGGTGGTGAACTCGCCGATGATTGCCGACCCATTGCACAAGCTCGATTGCTGTGTGGTCAGCGATGGCGGAGGCGCGCTGATCGTGGCGCGGCCGGAAATTGCGCGCTCGCTCAAGCGGCCGATCGTCAACGTGCTTGGCGCGGGCGAGGCGCCGAAAGGCTTGAATGGCGGTAAGCTCGATCTTTCCTATTCCGGCGCGGTTTGGGCTGGGCAACGCGCTTTCGCCGAGGCGGGGGTCAAGCCGGCGGATATCCAGTACGTCTCGATCTATGACAGTTTCACTATCACGGTGCTGATGCAGATCGAGGATCTGGGCTTCTGCAAGAAGGGCGAGGGCGGTAAATTCGTGGCTGACGGCAATCTCATCTCCGGCGTCGGCAAACTGCCCTTCAATACCGATGGCGGCGGGCTGTGCAACAACCACCCGGCCAATCGCGGTGGTATCACCAAGGTGATCGAGGCTGTGCGCCAGCTGCGCGGCGAGGCCCATCCTGCCGTGCAGGTAAAGAATTGCACGCTGGCCCTGGCTCAGGGAACGGGCGGACGGCTCGGCGCCCTGCATGGCAGTGCCACTCTGATCATGGAAAGGATTTGATATCGTGACGACCCAGACAGCTGAGCGCACCATCGGCAACCCCGACATCTGGCCTGACAACAAAGAATTTTGGGCGGCCATGCAAACCGGCAAGCTGCTTGTTAAGCAATGCCGCGCCTGTAATGAATTGCACTGGTATCCCCGCCCCCTCTGCCCATTCTGCTTGAGCGCCGAAACCGAATGGCGTGAGGCCGCGGGCACGGGAACTATCTACACGTTCAGCGTCAACCGGCGCGTCGGCCCGGTGCCGTATGTGATCGCGTATGTCACGCTGGATGAAGGCGTGACCATGCTAACCAATATCGTCGATTGCGATTTCGATAAACTGCGCATTGGCGAGCGGGTGCGCATGGTGCCCAAGCGGAGCGAGAATGGCACCATGGTCCCGATGTTTACGCCAGCCTCCTGAAATAAGCCAGCCTCCTGAAATAAAACGAAAGGAATCCGGAATGTTCAATGGAAAAGCGCTTGAGAACAAGGTCGCCATGGTCACGGGTGCTGGCCAGGGCATAGGGGCGGGTGTTGCCCGTGCCTATGCCGCCCAGTCCGCGCGGGTGGCAGTGGTGGATTGGAATGGCGAAGCCGCCCAAAAGGTGGCGGAGGAATTGCGTGCCAAGGGGCAGCAGGCCGTGGGCGTCGCTTGCGATGTGTCCGACCGTGCCGCGGTGGACGCGGCAGTAGCCGAGATCACCGCCAAGCTCGGGCCGGTGGAGATTCTCGTCAATAATGCCGGTATCACCCGCACCGCCATGCTGCATAAAATGACGCAGGCTCAATGGGACCAGGTTGTGGCGGTGCATCTCTCCGGGGCGTTCAACTGCCTGCAGGCAGTAGTGACTGGCATGATGGAACGGCGCAACGGCCGCATCATCAACACCACTTCCGCCGCCGGGATTCTCGGCACGGTGGGCCAGATCAATTACGGCGCGGCAAAGGCGGGGCTGTTGGGCTTCACCAAATCAGCGGCGCGCGAGCTGGCGAGGTATAACATTCTGGTTAACGCAGTAGCGCCCGGTGCGGCGACACCGATGACGGAGACCATCCGCACGGATCCGCGTTTCAAGGATCAATACTTGCAACGTCTGCCGCTTGGCCGCTGGGCCAACCCGGATGAGATCGCGCCTGTGTTCGTTTTCCTGGCATCACCGGGAGCGAGCTATGTCACTGGCCAAATAGTGGGTGCGGACGGCGGGCTTTCCATCCACTAGTCTTATTGGGTTGGGGCTGAGATCTGATCGGGAGGTTCCGGGGTCGATAACCTCCGGGTAGGGGGGCTCTTTGATGAGGTCGGCGTTCGCGCCGGCCTCGCCCCTCGTAGTGGCCAAAGCCGGTTTGCTGCCTGTGATCCTGGTAGTCCCGCTCGATCCGTCAGCGCGGGTTGGCGATGGCTACCAGGGGACAAGCATGCGTACGCGCGCCAACGTGTCGGCAGACATCCGCCCTCTTGGAACCCGCCTCCTGCTCCTTCCCGGTGACCTGCTCTTTTGTAAACCACTGCCCTTCATGAGCCGGTTCCTTGACACAGACTCTACCTCAAAATGGGGATAGATTTGTGGGGAGCGCGTCAAATGTAGTCCGCGTCCCCGCGGGCTCCGCTTTACGAACCGCGTAAGCGACATTGCCTCAGTGGATTTAGTGCTGGAGGCGGTCACGGCCGAGTCGGTAGAAGTTTTTCGCGACCTGTATCTGCGCGCCCTCTTTGCCAGCGCGGTCTGCGCCCCCTCTGACGAGCTCCCGGACTGGTATCTTGTTTTATGGTCTGGCTATGCCATTTTGCCGTGCTAACAATCTTTCTACCATTCTGGTTTGATGGTATCAGTAGCTGGGTCCCTGCCGGATAGCAGATCAGTTCCGTGCTGTTCACTGCCACCTATCGCGTGCTTCGAGCAGTGCGCCGATGCAGCATGAGGCCAGTATAGGGGGAGTCACGCTGCACGAGATGAGACAGGCGAGGAAATGAGGCCATGGATGACAAGCCGGTATTCCCCTCTTTCGTGCCGGACCCTGGGGTAGTCCGCACGGAAAGGCCGTGCGGCTGCTTTCGGGTCGAAATCAACGGGCATGTAACGACTGAATGTTTCTGCCCGAAATGCGACCCTCGCTATTGGGCGCCGAATCCAAAGACAGTTCACTAGCGCGCGAATATCGCAATATAAATAATTGATTTTAAAGTGTAATTCACGTTTTAAATCAAATCATTTCGCGCTTCAACTTAAAACGATCATGCTCGAGCAACACCGTTTTTCCCCGCAGGGAGCGGAGTTCGTGCTGAGTCTCACCCGGCGCAGCTTTCGGGTTCCATACTTGACCGCGGCTCTGGTTTCATCAATCGTGCGGCAGTAATGCTGCCGACAGAAGATTCCGGGGCGCCCGCGCGCAAGGGAATGGCGGAATATGTATATGAGGGGCTGCTCTCCGACATTTCCGATTTTCGCCTGCTACCCGGAGACCGCTTCACAGAGATGGACATCGCCCGGCGCTTTTCCGCGTCGCGGACTCCGGTGCGGGATGCGCTCTATGCGCTGAAGCGCGAAGGCTATGTCGATGTCCGCTTCCGCGCCGGCTGGCATGTCTGCCCGTTCGACTTTCATCGTTTCGATGAACTTTACGAGTTGCGTATCCTGCTGGAACTTGCCTCTGCTGAGCGTATCTGCCGCGACGATGAGAAACGCCGCCATCTCCTCGCCGAGCTGGAAAAGACATGGCTGGTGCCGGATGCGGAGCGCGAATACGACCCCAAACGCCTGACAGAGTTAGACGAAGGCTTCCACCGCGCCCTGATGGAAGCCGCTGGCAACCGCGAGGCGGCCTCGGTGCATCGCGACGTGACCGAGAAAATCCGCATCGTGC
>JAJYAF010000058.1 GCA_021779655.1 Pseudomonadota bacterium | reverse complement strand
TGAGCTGCACCGCCAGGCAGGTGTCCAGGATATCCGAGGATGTGAGGCCCTGATGCACGAAGCGGCTGTCCTCGCCGATATGCGGGGCGAGCCAGGTGAGGAACGCGATCACGTCGTGCCGGGTTTCCTGCTCGATCTCCTCGATGCGAGCGATCTCGGCGGGGCCGAACGCCGCCATCGCCGCGCCGCCGCGGACCCGGATATTGGCCGCCGCCGTTTGGGGAATCGCGCCGATCTCCGCCATGCCCTCGCAGGCGAGCGCCTCGATCTCGAACCAGATGCGATAGCGGTTCTCCGCCGACCAGATGGCGGCGGCCTGTGGCCGCGAATAGCGCGGGATCATCGAAACTCCTCGTTTCGTCGGGAAAGGGAAAAGCCCGGTGCGCAGCCTCTAGGCCGCCTGCATGGCGTTGACAACCCGTTCCAACGTGCGCCACGAGAAGCCATGGATTTTCCGCAGATCGCCGCGTTGCTGCCGGTTTTGCTGCAAGTTCTGCTGATCGATCTCGTTCTGGCGGGCGACAACGCGGTGGTCATCGGCCTCGCGGTCAACGGTCTGCCCCCGGCGCAACGGCGCGCCGCGATCTGGGCGGGCATCGCCGGGGCAACCATCGTCCGGATCGCCTTCGCGCTGCTGGCGCTGAGAATGCTGGCCGTTCTCGGCCTCACGCTCGCCGGCGGGCTGCTGCTGCTCTGGGTCGTCTGGAAAACGGCGCGGGAATTGCGGGCCGATGCGAACACGCGGCAAAACGCGCCATCGCGGGGCGGGTTGCGCAGGGCAATCAGCCGGATCATCGTCGCGGACATTTCCATGAGCCTCGACAACGTGCTGGCGGTGGCCGGGGCCGCGCGGTCGCATCCCGCCGTGCTGGCGCTGGGATTGCTGGTCTCGGTGGCGTTGATGGGTGTTGCCGCCAATTTCGTCGCCCGGCTGCTGGCGAGCCACGGCTGGCTGGCCTGGATCGGCCTGGGGATTGTTCTATATGTTTCGCTGGACATGATCTACGAAGGGTCATTCCAGGTGATTCATCACATTGCCAGCCCTTGACCGTCATCCCGCCGGTCAGCCCGCGGCGCCGGCGATGCGGGTGGAGCCTGGCCGGATCGTCCTGCTCGGCGCGCTTGAGGTGAAGGTTATCGGGCCGCTGTGGAACCGGGCCATGGCCGCCGCCGCCGCCGCCGGCAAGCCGCTTGAGATCGACATTTCCGGATGCAGCGCGGTGGATACCGCGGGCGCCACGCTGCTGCTGGAGATGGAGCGGCGCCATAGCGGCGCCACGGCATTCAGCGGCGCAGATCCAAAAGTTTCCGCGCTGCTGGACCAGATGCGGCAGATCCTGCCGCCGCTGTCCTCGGAAAAGCAGTTCCAGCAGAATCTGCGGGCGCGGTCCGTCGCATCCCGCGGGCCGGGCGCATGGCGCATCGCCACGGAGCGTGTCGCGTTTCTCGGCGAACTGGTCATCGCCCTGATCGATCTGCCGATGAAACTGCGGTTCCTGCGCGGTGCCGATTTCGCCCGTGTCGCCGATGATGCCGGGATGAAGGCGATGCCGCTGATCCTGATGCTGGGCTTTCTGATCGGCATGATCCTCGCCTTCCAGTCCGCGATTCCGATGCGCCAGTTCGGGGCCGATATCTATGTGGCGAATCTCGTCTCCATCGCCTTGTTCCGGGAGCTGGGGCCGCTTCTGGTTGCGGTCATCCTCGCCGGGCGCACCGGCTCCGCTTTCGCGGCGGAGCTTGGCACCATGAAGGTGAACGAGGAAATCGCGGCACTCACCACCATGGGCATCAACCCCTCCACCATGCTGGTGTTGCCGCGCATCGGGGCGGCCGTTGCGGTGATGCCGGGTCTGGTGGTGGCCATGGATGTCATCGGCCTGGTCGGCATGGGCGTGGTGATGATGGTCCTGGGCTACACTCCGGCCGCGATCATTCACCAGATCGTCTATAGCAGCAGACCGCATGATTTCATTCTCGGCATGGTCAAGGGCCTGTTCTTCGCCGCCGCCGTGGCGATGATCGGCTGCCGGGCCGGCCTCATCGCCGGAAACGGCCCGCGCGCGGTGGGCGAAGCCGCCACCTCCGCCGTGGTCGGCGGCATCGTCGCCACCGTGATGCTGGACGGGCTGTTCGCCGTCATGACCTACCGGATGGGAGTTTGATGCCTCCGGCTCCTGCCGTGGTGGTGGACAAGGTCGCGCAGGCATTCGGCGCGCGCACGATCTTCGAGGATGTCAGCTTCGACATACGGGTGGGTGAAATCTTCGTGGTGCTGGGCGGCTCGGGTTGTGGCAAATCGACACTGATGAAGCAGATGATCGGCCTTCTGCCGCCGACCCGCGGGAGCATCAGCGTGTATGGCTACGACGTGGTGCGCGAAACCGATCAGGTGCGGGGCAGGATCGGCGTGATGTTCCAATCCGGCGCGCTGTTCGGCTCGATGAATCTGCTGGAAAATATCATGCTGGCGCTCAGCGTCTTCACCGACCTGCCGCCTGCCGCGCGGATCGAGATCGCGCGGGGCAAGCTCGCCATGGTGGGGCTGGCGGATGCGGCGCTGCTGCTGCCGGCGGAAATTTCCGGTGGCATGGCCAAGCGCGCCGCCATCGCGCGGGCGCTGGTGCTGGACCCTCCGATTTTGTTTCTCGACGAGCCTTCCGCCGGGCTCGATCCGATTACCTCGGCGGGGCTGGACAAGCTGATCCTGGAGTTGCGGAATACGCTGGGCGCGACTTTCGTGGTGGTGACACATGAACTGCAATCGATCCTGGCGATCGCGGACCGGTGCATCATGCTGGATTCCCAGGCGCGGGGCATGATCGCGCTGGGGCGGCCCAAGGAATTGCGCGAGCAGAGCACGAACCCCACCGTGCGGGCATTTTTCCATCGGGAGGCGCTGTGATGGCTTCGCAAGCCGCGGCCTTGAGGGTCGGCATGTTCGTGATCCTCGGCGTTGCCGGGGTGCTCCTGGTGATCTTCTTCCTGTCCGGCTCGGATTTGCGTTCCGGCGCCCCCTATGAGACCTATTTCTCCGAATCGGTGCAAGGCACCGATATCGGCACCGCCGTGAAATTCCGCGGTGTCACGGTCGGCCAGATCACCGATATCGGGCTGGTGAGCATGGAATATCCCCCGCCGCCCGACGCGGAGATTGCGAACCAGAAGGTCTATCGCGAGGTGGTGGTGCGTTTTCGGGTGGATCCGCACAAAATCGGCGCCGTGCCGAAGATCGCGCAGGCCGTGGCGCATGGCTTGCGGGTGCAGATTGTGCCCCAGGGCATCACCGGCATCGCCTACCTGGAACTCACCTTCGTTTCGCCCACGCGGTTTCCGGCGGCGTCCGTGCCCTGGAAACCCCTCTCCCCGGTCATTCCTTCAATTCCCAGCACGCTCACCCAGGTGCAGGATGCAGTGGTGCAGGCGCTTTCCACCTTCGGCAAGATCGATCTCGGCAAGATGGTGGATCAACTCACGCAGCTTACCGCGTCGTTGAACCAGGAAGTGACGCGAGGCGACGCGCACCGGATGATCGCGAATGCCGCGACTCTGCTGGAGAATCTGAATTCGCAGGTCCAGGCGGCGGATTTGCCCGCCACGGCGGCGGATGCGCGCAATCTGCTGGCCGGACCGAAGACCCAGGAAATTCTCAACCAGCTCGGCGCAACCACCCGGCAGCTTGACAGCGTCAGCGCGCAACTGCCGGCGGTGATCGCCACATCCGAGGCGGTGCTGAATCAGGCCAGCGAGACCACCGCCGATCTGCAGGCGCAGTTGCAGCCAGTGCTGCAAAATCTGCAAACCGCCGCGCAAAGCCTGGCGGCGCTGACCGAAGCGTTGAAAAACAATCCCGCACAGGCGCTGACAGGCGCGCAACCGCCACCGGAGACCGGGAAATGAACCGTCGCGCCGTTCTGGCGTGGCCGCTGCTTCTGGCGGGCTGCGCATCCGTCCTGCCGAAGCAGAAATACATTCCGCGTGTCTCCTGGCCGCTCGACCCGCAGCCGCCGCAGGCCCGTCCCGCGAACGAAACCGGCAAGGTGGTGCTGGTGCGCGCGCTGGCCGCCGGACCCGGCATGGACACCCAGGCGATCCAGACGCTGAATGCCGACGGCAGCCTGACGCTGAGCTATTACAACCAGTGGGCCGCCGTTCCGGCGCAGGCGGCGAGCGGCGTGCTGCAGAACTGGCTGACCGCGAGCGGCGCCTTCAGCGCCGTCGTCTCGCCCGGCAGCCGGCTCAGCCCCGATCTCATCGTGGAGGGCGCGCTTACAGAGCTTTTGGACGATCCGGCGCACGGGCGGGCCATCGCGGTCATGACCTTGCTCGTGATCCGGAATGTGCGTGGCAATACCCGGCCGCTGGCCCAGCGGCGCATTACCGGCACGGCGCCGCTCTCGGGCTCCGGTTATGCGGCCGCGGCTGCCGCGCAGGCTGCCGCGCTGGCCAATGCCATGGCCCAGGCCGTGGCGTTCATCTCCGGTTTCGCCTGAGGGAATTCCGGGAAAGAAATTTCACGAAGGAGTTCGGGCGCGGGCGGGTTTGCGGGGGAATTTATCGAACAGCGATTTCGGGACCATATCGCCGATACGGGCAAGCAGGCCGAACCAATAGGGAAAGGTGATGGTGGCATGGCGGGCGGCAAGCCCGGCGCGGATGATCGCCGCCGCCCGGTCGGCGTCCATCAGCCCCGGCATGGGGTAGGGGTTGCCGGCGGTCATGGGCGTGCGGATGAAGCCGGGGCGCACGAGCGTCAGCCCGATGCCCATTTTCGCAAGGCCAGGGCCAGCGCCGCGCGCCCAGAAATCCAGCGCCGCCTTCGCCGCCGAATAGGCCGGCGTGGCGGGCAGGGCGATCAGCCCGGCAATGGAGCCGATGATGGCGATCCGCCCGCGTTCACCGTCCGGCCCCGGATCCTGCCGTTCCATCGCGGCGATGGCGGGCAGCACGGTGTTGAACACGCCGGCCACGTTGGTCGCGAAAATCATCGCGACCTGATCGGGCGTCTCCGAGTGGCCGAAGCCAGGCCCGCCGGAAATACCGGCATTGGCGATCATGAGGTCGATTCGTTTAAGGCTTCCGATCCAGGCGCGCATCGGCTCCGGCTGGGTCACGTCGGCCAGCGTCTCGCTCACCTGCGCGCCGAGGCTGCGGCAGGTGGCGGCAACGCCTGTGAGCCGCTCGGCATTGCGGGCGCTGAGATGCAGGCTGACGCCGGGATGGGCATGGGCGATGGCCAGGGCGCGCCCCAGGCCGCTTGAGGCGCCGGTGATCGCGATGTTCGAATAGCGCTGTTCCACGGCAGGCATATGGGCAGCCTGCCGGCGGACTGCTATGTGCCATGCATGGATAATATGGATAATTACGCGGAACGGTCTGCTCTCGCCTCGATGACCGGTTTCGCCCGGGCGCAAGGCGAGGTGGCGGGCGAAGCGCCGGATGGGGCTGGCGCCATTGCCTGGGTGTGGGAGTTGCGCAGCGTCAACGGGCGGGGGCTCGATCTGAAGCTGCGGCTGCCGCCGGGGCTCGACTTGCTGGAGCCGGCTTTGCGGGAACTCACGGCGCGGGCGCTCAAGCGCGGCAATGTCTCGGGCACGCTCAGCCTGAAGCGGGAAGCGGGCAGCGGCGTGATTGTGGACATGGCGGCGCTGGAGCAGGCCAAGACGATAGCCATCGCGCTGGCCGACGATATTCCCGGCGCGTTGCCACCCAGGGCGGAATTGCTGCTGGCACTGCCGGGCGTGATGCGCGCCGGCGCGCCGGAGGAGGATGAGGCGGTGAAGGCGGCGCTGCACCGGGCCGTCAGCGCCGGTTACCGGCAGGCGCTGGCGGGCTTGCAGGCCGCGCGCGCGGCGGAAGGGGCGCGGCTGGGCGAAATCGTCCGCGCGCTGCTCGATGAGATCCAGGCCCTGCTGGCCGAGGCGGCGGAGGCGGCGGCCGGGGAGCCTGCCTTGCATAAGGCCCGGATGATGCAGCAGCTGGCCGACCTCCTGAACGCCGCGCCGGGCCTGCCGGAAGAACGCATTGCCCAGGAAGTCGCGCTGCTCGCCACCCGGTCCGATGTGCGTGAGGAACTGGACCGCCTTGCCGTGCATGGCGAGGCGGCCCGCGCCCTGCTGGCGGAGGCTTCGGGCGTCGGCCGGAAATTCGATTTCCTGGTGCAGGAATTCAACCGCGAGGCCAACACGCTGTGCAGCAAATCCGCGTCGCTGGCGCTTACCGCCATCGGGCTCAAGCTGAAAGCGGCGATCGACCGGTTGCGCGAGCAGGCGGGCAATATTGAATGACCCGGAAGTGAATGATCCGGGCGGGCGCCGCGGGCTATGCCTGGTGCTGGCCGCGCCCTCGGGCGCCGGCAAGACCTCGCTGAGCCGCGCGCTTGTGGCGGAGGACCCGGAACTCGCGCTTTCTGTGAGCGTCACCACGCGGGCGCCGCGCATGGGCGAAATCGAAGGGCGGCACTATTACTTCGTGGATCAGGGCAGGTTCGACGAAATGCTGCGGGCGGGCGCGCTTCTGGAACATGCCATCGTCTTCGGCCGCAGCTACGGCACGCCCCGCGCTCCGGTCCTGGCGCGGCTGCAGGAGGGCAAGGACATGCTCTTCGACATCGATTGGCAGGGCTATCGGCAGTTGCGCGCGGCGATGCCGCGAGATGTGGTGGGCGTGTTCATCCGGCCGCCATCGCTTAAGGCTCTGGTGATGCGCCTTGAGGGACGGGGCGACACACCGGAACAGATCAAGCGCCGGATGGCGCATGCGGAGGCGGAGATGTCGCACGCGCATGAATTCGATTATCTGGTGGACAATATCGATTTCACGGTCGCGCTGGACGATCTGCGGGCGATCCTGCGGGCCAGCCGGCTGGCCAGCCATCGCCGGGGCTGAGTTTTAACTGGCAACGAAATCACCGCCGCGGCCGCGTGCGTCGCCGCATTTATAACTCCTGGTTAGTAATGCTCCACGTGGAGCGGCACTGCCCGAAAGCGCTCAGCCGCCGGCGCGTGGATGCGCCTGGCGCCAGACTTCCATCAGCCGGGCGGTGTCCAGCGCCGTATAGCGCTGCGTGGTGGAAAGGCTGGCATGGCCCAGCAGTTCCTGGATCGCGCGCAGGTCGGCGCCGTTGGCCAGCAGGTGCGTGGCGAAGGAATGGCGCAGCGCGTGCGGTGTCGCATGTTCCGGCAGGCCGTTCAGGCGGCGGAAATCGCGCAGGGCTCTCTGGGCCACGCCGGCATTCAGCCGCTTGCCGCGCACGCCCGGAAAAACCGGCGCATCCGGCGCCGCGTTCGGGTGGTAGCGCAGCCACAGCTCCAGCGCCGCGCGGACGGCGGCAAGCAGCGGAACGATCCGTTGCTTGCCGCCCTTGCCGGTGACCCGCAATGCGGTATCCGCGCGCGGAATGTCCCGGATGTTCAACGACAGAGCCTCGTTGATGCGCAGTCCCGCCCCGTAGAGCAGCGACATCAGCGCCGTATCGCGCGCTCTGGTTGCGGCGGTATCGTTCAGCCCGCCGATTCCGTCGGCGATTTTCATGGCGTCCTCCGGGGTCAGCGCCCGGGGCAAGGGCTTTTTCGCGCGTGGGCGGCGCAGCAGCGCGATCGCACTGTTATCGAGCCCGCGGAATTTGCGCAGATAGCTGAAAAAACTGCTGAGCGCGGCAAGCTTTTTCGCCCGTGTCGCGTTGCCCGCCCCCTGCCGCGCCTCTTCCGCCAGCCAGGCGCGAAGCTCGGTGAGCTGGAGGTCTTTCAGTGTCCCGCCCTTCGGCTCCTCGCCCATATAGCGGGTGAGGAAGCCGAGAAACCCGGCGAGGTCGCGGCCATAGGTCGCAACCGTGAGCGGCGCGGCGCGGCGTTGCGTCGCAAGGTGCAGAAGGAAGGCTTGCCGGAGGGATTCGGCCGTCTCCGCCATCGCCTGCCGGTCCTCCTCGGGCATTTTCGATATCCGGGCGTTCAGATGCTCTGCCCGGTGCGCGCCCAGTCCGCCAGGAACGCCGCCAGGCCCTTATCCGTCAGCGGGTGGCTGTAGAGCTGGCGGATCACGCCGGGCGGAATGGTCGCCACATGGGCGCCGAGCTTCGCCGCCTCGATCAGGTGAATGGGGTGCCGGATCGAGGCGGCCAGCACTTCGGTCTTTAGCGCCGGGTAGTTGCGGTAGATTTTCACGATATCGCCGATCAGCGCCATGCCGTCATGGCCGATATCGTCCAGCCGGCCGATGAAGGGAGAAACGAACGCCGCCCCCGCCTTGGCCGCCAGCAGCGCCTGCGCCGGGGAGAAGCAGAGGGTGACGTTCACCATCGTCCCTTCCCCGGAGAGCGCGTGGCAGGCGCGCAGCCCATCGGGCGTCAGCGGCACCTTGATCGCCACGTTGCCGGCGATGGCGCGCAGCACCCCGGCCTCGCGCAGCATTTCCCGGTACTCGGTGGCGGCGACCTCGGCGCTCACCGGGCCTGGCACGATATCGCAGATCTCGGCGATCACCTCGGTGAACCGGCGCCCCGACTTGGCGATGAGCGAGGGGTTGGTGGTCACGCCGTCCAGCAGGCCGGTTGCCGCCAGTTCGCGGATTTCGGCGATTTCGGCGGTATCGACAAAGAATTTCATGCGGGCAATTCCTGGCTCCCAGGGTTCATGGCAAAGCATAGCGCATGGCGGCAGAAAGTCCCATCCGCATTTCGGTTTTGCTTCCCTACCCGTTCGACACGGCGTTCACCTACACGGCGGCCGAGGCTCTGCCGCCCGGCACGCTGGTGCGCGTGCCGCTGGGGCCGCGCGTGGTGGCGGGGGCGGTATGGGATGACCCCCCCGATACCGCCGTGGCCGAGCGGCGGCTGAAACCGGTGGCGGAGGTGCTGGACCTGCCGCCGCTGCCCGAGACCCTGCGGCGGTTTGTCGATTGGGTGGCCGGCTATACGCTGGCCCGGCGCGGCGAGGTGCTGGCGCTGGGGTTGAAGGCCAACCTGCTGGCCGCCCCCGGAACGAGGCGCAGGCAGGTAGTATTCGATGCCGCCGATCCGGCGCATCCCGGCCATCCGCTCTCGGCGGCGCAGCGGAACGCGGCGGCGGCGCTGCGCCAGGCGGTGCGCGGCCGGCAATTCGGGGTCACCCTGCTGGAAGGGGTCACCGGCTCGGGCAAAACCGAGGTCTATCTCGAAGCGGTGGCGGAATGTCTTGCCTCCGGCGCGCAGGCGCTGGTGCTGCTGCCCGAGATCGCCCTTTCCGTGCAGTTCCTGGAGCGCTTTGCCGCCCGTTTCGGCGCCGCCCCGGCGGTTTGGCATTCCGAGCTCACGCCGGCGGTGCGGCGGGAGACCTGGCGCGCCGTTGCAAGCGGGGCGGCGCCGGTGGTGGTGGGCGCGCGCTCCGCGCTGTTTCTGCCGTTTCCCGGGCTCGGCCTGGTGGTCGTGGATGAAGAGCATGAGAGCGCCTTCAAGCAGGAGGAAGGCGGGATCTATCATGCGCGGGACATG
>JAJYAF010000057.1 GCA_021779655.1 Pseudomonadota bacterium | reverse complement strand
TTCCTTCGAGGTCTCTCCGGCAACCCTCATCCCCCGCCCGGAGACGGAAACGCTTATCGAGGCGGCGCTGGAAGCCCTGCCGGACCTAGCCGGGGTGCGGCGTATTCTCGACCTTGGAACCGGCACGGGCTGCCTTCTGCTGGCGGCGCTGCACGAATTTCCCGAGGCGTTCGGCATCGGGGTGGATATCTCGCCAGAGGCGGCGGCGCTTGCCGCCCGTAACGCCCGGAACCTCGGATTGGGGCACCGCAGCGCGTTCCTCGCCGGGGACTGGTTCGGGCCGCTTGAGGGAAAGTTCGACCTTATATTCAGCAACCCGCCTTATATCCGGCAGGCCGAACTGCCGGCGCTGATGCCGGAGGTTGCCCGGTTCGAGCCGCCCGCCGCCCTGGTTGCCGGGCCGGACGGGCTGGCCGCCTACCGCGCGATTCTGGCGGAACTGCCACGGCATTTGCGGGAGGGAACCGGGGTTGCGATTCTCGAACTGGGTTTGGCCCAGGCGGCCGAGGTTGCGGAACTGGGCCGCAATGCCGGGCTTAAACCCGGGATTCGCCCGGATCTCGCGGGGATTGCGCGGGCGCTCATCCTGCACCTTGAACTTCCAGCGGGATAAGATAACATTTGGCAACAGGCGCGGTAACCGCTAAAGGACAAACCCGTGCGTAGCGGTTGGATCAAGTCACGGCGAGCGCCGGGCCAGTTTCGGGACCGTTCGGGCAAGGTGGAGTTTTCTCCCTGGCCGCGCCAAGCAATCTGACGAGGAAGAACGAACCATTATGAATATGAAGCGTATGCGTGGCCGCAGCCATCGCCCAGGCGGTGGCGGGGGTGGTGGCGGCGGGTTTCGCAACCAGCAAAACGGGATTCCACTGAACCGGAACCATGTTTTCGATTCCTCCGGCCCGGAAATGCGGGTTCGCGGCACTGCCCAGCAACTTTACGATAAATATCAGCAGCTTGCGCGCGATGCCTTCAGCAATGGGGACCGGGTTACCGGCGAATCCTATTACCAGCACGCCGAGCATTATTTCCGGATCATCAGCGCCATCAACCAGGCACAGGGCCATCACGGCCAAGGGCATGGCTCGCAGGGGCATCAAGCCCAGGCGAACCCCGGCTTTCAGGGCCATTCCGGCCAGCCGCAGGGCCAGAATGGCACCCCCGCCGGCCAACCGCAGGGGACTGAGCGCAACGGGCAATATCCCCGAACGATGGAGCCGGCACAGCAGAGCGGCCATTCCAGCCAGGGCCGGCGGCCGGAGCAGGGCAACGGCGAGCGCCCCGGAGATTCGCAACGGGATTCGCAACGGGATTCGCAACGGGATTTAGAGCGGGATTTGCAAGCCGATTTACAATTCGCGAGCGAGCCCGATAGTGCAACGCAGCCGCGCGAAAATGCTCCCTATGAGCCACGCCGGCATCATGAGCCGCGCCGCGATTTCCAGCGTGAGCGTGGCGACCGTGCGGAGCGCTACCGGGAGGCTCCCCTGGTGGATACCCGCATCGATATCAGCTCGGCGCTGGAAGCGGAACTCGCCGCCGCGACCGGCGGTGCGCCGGAACAAGAGACGGAAGCGCCGGTGCTGGAAGCCCGCTCGATTCCCATTATCCGCGAAGCGCCGCCTGCCGCCATGCCCGAGGCGGAAGCCGTCTTGGCGCAGCCGGGCGACGAAGCCAGCCACCCGCCCCCCCGCCGCCCGCGCGGCCGCCCCAGGACCAAGCCCGAGCCGAAGGCGTGAAGCGTCGGGGCCGTGCCGTGCCCCCGGTGCCTTCTCACCGGGGTCTGGCTCACCGGGGTCTGGCTCACCGGGGTCTGGCCAGCCTGGATACGGGGCCGGAGTACCGAAGCAGCGTGTTGATGATGCGCAGGCAGTCTTGTTCGGCACCGGCGGGCCTCGCAACGCGATCACCGCCACGGCCACGAGGGAGTCGAAGAAGACATTTTCTGCTCCGATGGCCGTCGCCTCGTAGCGGGATTCATTTTTCGCCCAGAAGGCTGCGCATTGCGGCCGGCTTCTGCCAGCACTCCCCAGCCAGAGGGCTCCGGGTACGTCAGCCTTAACCTTGGATGATTCCAGGCCTCGGTCTTGATATCTGCAAAATCTTTCGTCCCAGGCCGATTATCTCAGTCTCGGCCCCATGGGGACATCCAGCAAGCCGCCAAAGAAGAGCGGTCAGCGATAGATAAATGAACGCCCCAAAGGGGACAAAAAACGCAATTTCCTCGACATTGGTTACCGGATCCATCGAATCGGGCATAACTGGATAAACTACTGCTGCTGCAACTGCCATAACCAGGGCGCTGATGAACGCCCTTCCGCAGGAGCGAAATTGCTGCCACGTGGTCAAGCCAGTGATCCTGGTCACGATGTTGGTCGTGAACACAACGCTTGTTGTACCTGAGAAGGCACGGGCATACACGATCCCGGGAAGGCCGCCGAAATACAACCCAATACAGATCAACGGCATCCGATAAAGCATGCCTTGCAGATCACGCTTAAGAAGCAATTGGGGCTGGCCGACGGCCATGGCCAGCGGCCGCGCCAGGATTCCGATCGTCTGAAATGCAAAAACCGCGGCGAGCACCTGGATGATGAAAACCGCCGGCAGCCACCGGTGGCCCATCATCAGCCGCACCAGGGGATTGGCAATGATCGCAAGACCCACGCCAAGTGGCAGAGCTATTGCGGTGACCACCCCTTGCGCACTGGTGTAAGCCGATGCAAGCCGTTCGCGGTCTGTGGAGAAACGGGAAAATGCCGGAAATACGGTGGTGATGAGCGGGGTTGTTGACTCCCGGGTCGGCAGCGACGCGAGGGTATCACCCATGACGTACCAGCCAAGCTCGCTCTTGCTCATGAGGGTTCCGATTAGGAGTTGATCCAGCCGGAAATTGATCGTCATGACAATTTCACAGAACGTGAGCCATACCGAAAAGGAAGCCAGCTCTCGGGCATGCGTGAACGTAAGGCGCGGGCGGAACGGAAGCACGGTATAAGAGACGAGCACCGATACGACCTGCCCCGCCAGAGTGCCGAGCAGAAGTGCCCAATAGCTTCGGTATACCAGAGCGATACCAATGGACACGACGACGGAGGTGAGCTTTTGCGCCACCTGCAACATGAATTGCTGCCAGAAGATCAAGTCCTTCGTCATCATGATCGAACGTGGATTTTGTAGCCCGCCAAGGGCAACGCCGATCGCGAGGGCAATCATGACATTGGCCATTCGCGTATCCCTGTAGGCGACCGCGGCCGGCCAGGCCAAAGCGGCAAAAAGGGCAGCGATAAGAAATGCCCGAGCCATACCCAAGGTGAATGCGCTGTGAAAATGCGCCTCGGTCGGGTTCGGGTGCTGGACCAGAGCCTCAGTCAACGGTACATCCGTAACGGCGGTAATGAGTGCAAGGAAAGTCGTACCGAGGGCAATCAAACCGAAATCTGCTGGGACCAACAGACGCGCCAGCACGATTGTGCTCAAGACGCCGAGCAGATTAGTCAATACTCTCGCTCCGGTGATCCAGATGGCTCCCGTCAATAGCCGGCCACGCACCTCCATTCAGGCTACCCCAGCTTTGTGGACATTAGAAAAATCAATAATCCAGTGTGCTCAGCTTACTCTAGCGAAATCCATCTAAACGCGGCTTTTGAGAAATTTGCGGGCAGAATAACCGAACCGTTTTAGCCTTCCAGGCAGGAAATACGACGGCCGGTTCCATGATCCCGCGGTCTCGTGAACAAAAATCGCAGCTTCACGGGGATGTTTCGACATGCCATGCTGGTAGATGACCGAAGGCTCAAGTATATGGAGGCTGCTCAACCTTTGGGTCAGGTCCCCCTGACTGATCGTTCTGGAAATGGCGTTCGGCCCGGTGACATCGAAGACCACCGGCCATTTTGCCGAACCGGAACCGTATTGCTTGACTTGCCGCGCTATGCCTTCAAGCAAATGCGACCAAAGTCCATGCCCTGGCTCGCTTGCAAACACACAATTGTGAACACTTACCCGGATGTCGCTGGCCTCAGGCCAAGTCCATTCCCTACTTACCAGTATGGCCCCCTCTTGCGGTTGCCAGGGACGCTGCAGTTTTATGTCAAAGTCAAAATAGAGCCCGCCCAGTATCTGCATCCAGAGATAGCGAACCGTGTCCACGCGCATGATTTGGGAGGGAAGTCTGCGGAACACGTCTTTATGATATGCGGGAGCGGCTGAGGATACGAAATTATCCAGGTCGGCATCATCATAGATACGTATCTCGTGATCCGGGTAGAACCTGCGCATGATCGCCAGGTTCTGCTTGAAGTCTTCGGGCAAAGAATCCTTATCTTTCGTAGTCAAATGAATCATTCTCGGTATGCTCACGACACATCCTTCAGGGTGGAATTATGAAGCCCCCACCGGTGCATAACGATTTTATCGACAGCTTGTGTAACGCAAGGAGGCCGGCAATGCATAGGTGTTCCCGGACATATTAGCATTTTTAGAGCGACTCTTCTTGTCCTACCCCAGCAGGGAGGGGCGACAGGACTTGGTCAGGGGCTCCCAGGGTTACCCCAGCCCAATCGGTTCCGAATGTCCCCATAAACCGCCTGATCTTGCCGTAGCTGTTATCCAAGACGGTATGCCGGATCCCGAGCAGGGTACAGAGGATATGGGCATGTAGTCTATCGGTTGTGACGTGCCGAGCCCTGCTCAGCATCCGGAGACCGCGCTCGGTCCGGTGCTTAGCCAGGGCGAGGAAGTATTCCTGCTCAAGATTGTTTTTGGGCTTCCAACGATGCGCCAAGTAGGTCTGTAGGCGCATGCGGCGCCGCAGGGTTCCGGGCTCGTCCAGCCAGTCCGAGGTCATTATCGTGGGTTTTGTGACCCCGGCTTCGGGAATGCCGGTTTGCAGCCCGTCAGGTGGGCGTGAGAGCACGCCCTCCTTATCTGTCCGCAGCAGCCGCAATTCGTCCCATATCGGAGCTGCGCGGCGTTTCTGCGGGCCGAGGCAAAATGCCATGTCCGGGCAGAGTTCGACGCGGCATTCGAAATGGCGCCGCCCGAATTCCAAACTCTCCCGATCGCGGACCAGCAGGATGAAATTTCCGTGCTCCCGGATCGCATCCCTGGTAGAGGCGATCGCCGCCTCATGGTCGAAATGGATGGATTGCGGCAACTGCACGATCAACCTGCCCGGGAAGCGACGCATCACTTCGATGCGGAAATTGTGACAGATCGGCCAGATGTCCCCGAAATTACCACCGCCATGGATAAATATCGGGCTGCCGGGCAAGTTCGCAAGGCGGTTCCAATCCGGATTTTGTACGCCGCACACATAGAAGGGCGAGCGGCCGAATAGTTGAAAAAAGGCAAGTTCGCCCAGCCAAATCGCACTGTCGCCCACGTTAGGGTGATCAGGAAAATCAACCAGGGCGAAGGGCCGCTCATCCATGAATTGATCCATCATTTCCGCGATTTGCGCCTGCAGCGAAATCACGGTGCTGACGGATGAACGTGGAGACGGGCGGAGCGCTTCGGCTTGTCGAGGTTGCATCATAACTGCTTTCTTCCCTTCGTAAGGCCCTGGAAAAAAGCGAGCGCACTGTGACTACCATTCAGACGGATTGCAACGCCGATTGACAACCATTGGATCAGTTTGTATAAAATTTATTTTGACATTCCCTCCAAACCGCCGCCCTTGGGGCGACGGTTTGACAAAGCGGCTTTTCCCGTTGCCGTGCGCAACCCGCCGCTCAGCGCGGAGACAGCACCATCACCATCTGGCGGTTTTCCATCCGCGGCATCTGTTCTACTTTCGTATCGGTGTCCATGTCCGCGCGGATGCGCTCCAGAACCTTCACGCCGAGTTCCTGATGCGCCATTTCGCGGCCGCGGAAGCGCAGGGTGACCTTTACCTTGTCCCCCTCACCGATGAAGCTTTTCATCGCCCGCAGCTTCACCTGATAATCGTTCTCGTCGATATTCGGGCGAACCTTCACTTCCTTGATCTCGATGACCTTCTGCTTCTTGCGCGCCTCGTTCCGCTTCTTCTGCTGCTCGTACTTGAACTTGCCGTAATCCAGAATCTTCGCCACCGGCGGATCGGCATTGGGGCTGATTTCAACCAGGTCCAGCCCGGCGGCGAAGGCTCTGGCAATGGCATCCCGGGTGCTGGTCACCCCGTGCATCTCGCCGTTCTGGTCGATCAGCCGGACCTGGGGGATGCGGATTTCTTCATTGACGCGAGGCCCTTCCCGGGAAGGCGGCAAGGGTGGCGATGGCGGTCTGGCTATGGAAGTCTCCTATGCAAAGTTACGCGAATTTCCGCTTAAACGAAAACAAAGACACAAGGCAATGATCCGGAATATCGAAACGATGAGGTAAAACAAATTTCCTCATCCGGAAGGGCCGGTTCGCATGGCCCTGCCACGCAATTTACTCAACGCTCGCGCCGCCTTCCGGCCGGCGCAGGTCGGGGGGCGTGGCCTCGGATTTCAGGCGGGAGACGGCCTCCTGCAAAGGCAGCACTTCCTGCGCGGCCCCGCCCAGCCGGCGCAGCGCCACCGTGCGGTCCGCCGCCTCCTTGCGGCCCAGCACCAGGATGTTGGGCACGTGCCGCAGGCTGTGCTCGCGGATCTTGGCGTTGATTTTCTGGGCGGAAACATCGCGCTCCACCGCAAGCCCGGCCTCCCGCAGCGCCTCGGCCACCTCGGCCGCGTAGCCGTCCGCGTCGGAGACGATGGTCGCCACCACCGCCTGCACCGGCGCCAGCCAAAGCGGCAGGCGGCCGGCATATTGCTCGATCAGGATGCCGAGAAACCGCTCGAAGCTGCCCAGGATCGCCCGGTGCAGCATCACCGGCCGCGCCCGCGCGGATTGCGCGGTGACATATTCCGCGTCCAGCCGCTCGGGCAGCACGAAATCCACCTGCAAGGTGCCGCATTGCCAGTCCCGGCCGATGGCATCGCGCAGCACGAATTCGAGCTTCGGCCCGTAAAAGGCCCCCTCCCCCGGGTTCAGGCTGAAGCCCACCCCGGCAATCTCGCAGGCCTGCTTCAGCGCGGCCTCGGCGCGGTCCCAGACCGCGTCCGATCCGGCCCGCAGCGCCGGCCGGTCGGAGAACTTCACGGCGAAGCGCTCAAAGCCGAAATCCTGGTAGACGGATTCCAGAAGCCGGGTGAACGCCACCGTCTCCGCCGCCACCTGGTCCTCGGTGCAGAAAATATGCGCGTCATCCTGGGTGAAGGCGCGCACCCGCATCAGGCCGTGCAGCGCCCCGGACGGCTCGTAGCGGTGGCAGGCGCCAAACTCCGCCATGCGCAAGGGAAGCTGCCGGTATGAGCGCAGGCCCTGGTTGAAGATCTGCACATGGCAGGGGCAGTTCATCGGCTTCAGCGCCAGGGTCGATTTCTCATCCTCGACCTCGGCGATGAACATATGCTTGCGGAATTTTTCCCAATGCCCGGATTGCTCCCATAATTTCCGGTCCACCAGCTGCGGGGTGCGCACCTCTTCATAGCCGGCGGCCTCGAGGCGGCGGCGCATATAGGATTCCACCGCGCGGTACAGCTTCCAGCCCTTGGGATGCCAGAACACGCTGCCCACCGCCTCGTCCTGGATATGGAACAAATCCATCTCCCGGCCCAGCCGCCGATGGTCGCGCCGCTCCGCCTCGGCAATCTGGTGCAGATAGGCGTCAAGCTCCTTCTGGTCGCGCCAGGCGGTGCCGTAGATGCGCGAGAGCATCGGGTTGCGGTGATCGCCGCGCCAATAGGCCCCCGCCGTCCTGGTCAGCTTGAAGGCCGTTCCGACATCGCCGGTCGCGCGCATATGCGGCCCCCGGCACAAATCCCGCCACTCTCCCTGGCGGTACACCGTGATGACCTCATTTTGCGGCAGATCGCGGATCAGCTCCGCCTTGAAACGCTCCCCGCGCGATTCGAAATAGGCGATGGCCGCGTCGCGCTCCCATACCTCGCGGCTGAACGGCAGGTCGGCGGCGACGATTTCGCGCATCTTCGCCTCGATCGCGGGAAGCTCGTCGGGCGTGAACGGCTCGTTGCGCGCGAAATCGTAGTAAAACCCGTTCTCGATGGCCGGGCCGATGGTGACCTGCGTGCCGGGATAGAGCGCCTGTACCGCCTGCGCCAGCACATGCGCCGCATCGTGACGGATCAGCGTCAGCGCCGCCTCGTCCTTGCGGGTAATGAAGCGGATGTGGGAATCCGCCGCGATCTCCCGCGCCAGGTCCTGCTGCGCGCCGTTCACTTCCATGGCCAGCGCGGCGCGCGCCAGGCCCGGCCCGATGGCCGTGGCGATATCCGCGCCGGTGACCGCGCCCTCGAAATGCCGGACGGAGCCATCGGGAAGGGTGATCGCGGGCATGGCAAGGCATCTCCGAAACTGCGGCCGCGCGGAAAGGCGGCCCCCAAAAAGACAAGCGCCTTATGGCAGGGATGAAAGAACCGTGGCAACCGGCAGGTCGGCGAGCTTCCCGGCCCGCAAAATCATCGGCCAGCCGCCATCCGGGTAGCGGGGCGCGGTGAGCGCCGGGTCCGAGGCGCCGGAGAACAGCACCACCGAGGGCACGCCGAGCGCGGCGGCCAGGTGCATGGGGCCGGTATCGTTTCCCACGGCAAAGGCCGCGCGCGAGACAACCGCGGCGAGCTCGGCCAGGCTGGTTTTGCCGGTCAGGTCAGCGCCGCGCATCCCCTGCGGCGCCTGCTCGCCCGGGCCGCCCACCAGCACCAGCGGGCCCGCAAGCCGCTCCGCCAGCGCCCGGTAATGCTCCGGCGGCCAGCGCTTCGCCGGCCGGTGCGCCGAGGCGCCGGGCACCAGCAGCCCGAAACGCCCGGGCAGGGCGAAACGCGCAACATCCGCCCGGGCAAGCCAACCGGGATCGGGCATTGGCAATGGGCCGATGCCGGCCACGGCAAGCTGGGCGGCCAGGCGCTCGCGCGTGTGCATCCGCGCGCGCGCCGGATCGGCATGGGGAAAGGCGCAGCCCTTGGCGATACCGGACCAGGGGGGCCGGCCGGCCAGGCGGAAATAGCGGGAAGAGCGGGATGAGGTTTGCAGGTCATAGACCATCGCATATCCGCGCAACCGGCGCGATAGTCGGAGCAGGGCCGGCAGGTTCCAGAAAGGCAGCCGGGGGTCGGTCTCGATCCGGTCGAACCAGGGGCTTTCGCGCAGAAAATCCGCAAAGGCCGGCGCGGTCAGCAGCGTGATGGTTGCCTCCGCATGTTTCGCGCGGATGGCGGCGAAGGCAGGGAACGCCTGCACGATGTCGCCCAGCGCCCCATGCTTGATGACCAGAACGCTCAATGCCCTGCCAGCAGCCGGTTTGCGGCTTCCAGCACGGCGGAAACGGGGATGTCGCACATCCTGCCCGCGCCGGCCGGGCCTGGCGCCTCGACGAAAGCGGCATTTGGGCCGGCGGGCGCGTACTGGCTCGCATGCGAGGGGCCGAACAGCCCGAGCGTCGGCGCGCCGGCCGCGGCGGCCAGATGCATCAGCCCGGAATCGTTGCCGATGAACAAAGCCATCCGGCTCAGGCAAGCCGCGGCTTCGG